>JAHHTO010000184.1 GCA_020024595.1 Schaedlerella sp. | reverse complement strand
CTATGATGATATCCGTAAAGTGATAGAAAAAATGGATGAGAAAGAGTATTAGAATTTCTACAGGAGAATTGCCGCTGAATTGTCACCAAAAACATATCGGGAATGCTTGACAGAATTGTGAAAACAGTATAAAATTTAACTGTTGTATTGAGTTACATTGTACAATGAAAATTAAATAAGGAGGTGCTCCTGTGCCGATAACGTATATCGCTATAGCTGTGGCCCTCGCGTTGATAGTAGGTGTTGTTGTATATTTTGTGACTGTATCCAATCTGAAAAAGAATGCAGAAAGTAAGATTGGCAATGCAGAGAGCAAGGCAAGAGAAATTATTGATGATGCCGTTAAGACTGCTGAGACGACGAAGAAGGAAGCTCTTTTAGAGGTGAAGGAAGAGTCTATTAAGACAAAGAATGAACTGGAGAAAGAGTCGAAGGAAAGACGGTCTGAATTGCAACGCTATGAAAAAAGAGTGCTTGCAAAGGAAGAATCTGTAGACAAGCGGTCTGAGGCAATTGAACAACGCGAAGCTAAGTTTACAGCTAAGGAAGAGCAGCTGAGAAAACGCGAAGAAAAAGTAGAAGAACTCAGCAAACAAAGGTTACAGGAACTGGAACGAATCTCAGGACTTACCTCCGAACAGGCAAAAGAATATCTGTTGAAAACTGTTGAAGATGATGTGAAACATGACACGGCCAAGATGGTCAGAGAACTGGAGGCACAGGCAAAGGAAGATGCTGATAAAAAGGCAAAGGAATATGTTGTAAATGCCATCCAAAGATGCGCTGCTGACCATGTGGCAGAGACTACAATTTCTGTAGTCCAGTTACCAAGTGATGAAATGAAAGGAAGGATTATTGGACGAGAAGGTCGGAATATCCGTACTCTGGAAACACTGACGGGAGTGGAATTGATTATTGATGACACGCCGGAAGCTGTTGTACTTTCCGGATTTGATCCAATCCGCCGTGAGGTGGCAAGAATTGCTTTGGAACGATTGATTGTCGATGGACGAATCCATCCGGCAAGGATTGAAGAGATGGTTGAAAAGGCGCAGAAAGAAGTTGAGTCGATGATCAGGGAAGAAGGAGAGGCCGCGGCACTGGATGTTGGAGTACCGGGGATTCATCCAGAACTGATTCGTCTGCTGGGGCGTATGAAGTTCAGAACCAGCTATGGACAGAATGCATTGAAGCACTCGATAGAGGTTGCACAGTTGTCAGGACTCCTTGCGGGAGAAATTGGTCTGGATGTTCGTATGGCAAAGCGTGCAGGGCTTTTACATGATATAGGAAAATCTATCGACCACGATGTGGAAGGTTCCCATATTCAGATTGGTGTGGACTTATGTAGAAAGTATAAAGAGTCCGCAACAGTTATTAATGCTGTAGAATCTCATCATGGAGATGTAGAACCGCAGACGTTGATTGCATGTGTCGTGCAGGCGGCTGATACGATTTCAGCGGCAAGACCGGGTGCAAGACGAGAAACCATCGAGACATATACAAACAGATTGAAACAATTAGAAGAAATCAGCAATCAGTTTAAGGGTGTTGATAAATCTTTTGCTATTCAAGCAGGTAGAGAGATTCGAGTAATGGTAGTTCCGGAACAGGTATCTGATGATGAGATGGTACTTATGGCCAGAGATATTGCTAAGCAGATTGAATTCGAGTTGGAATATCCGGGGCAGATTAAAGTAAATGTAATTCGTGAATCACGTGTAACTGATTACGCGAAATAGAGAAGTCAGACCAGTTTTGAAAGTATAACCCCTGCCTGTTTCAGGCAGGGGTTTTCTGATACATAAAAACTTTTTTGTGTTGTATGGTATCTTTGCAAGGATAGATGCAGAGGAAATCCGGGAATAGAGAACGGAATCAAAGAAGGAGGAAAAAGGTGAGTGATCAGATAAAACGAATCAAGAGAGAATTGAAATTTAAAGGAACGATCCTGGAATTTTATCAGGATACGATGGAGATTAACGGAACGCATACAGCGATTTGGGATTTTATCCGACATAAAGGTGCGGCAGCCGTCGTCCCGGTACTAGAAGATGGGCGGATTCTTATGGTTAGACAGTATCGAAATGCTCTGGAACGATATACATTGGAAATTCCGGCAGGAGCGCTAGATGCGGAGTATGAACCGGGGATAGAATGTGCGGGAAGAGAACTGGAAGAAGAGACAGGATATCGCTGTGAGAATCTGGAATGGCTGATAACGCTTCGCACAACAGTGGCTTTTTGTAATGAACAGATTGAGGTATTTGTTGCAAGAGATTTGATCCCATCGAAACAACATTTAGATGAGGATGAGTTTATTGAATTGAAATCTTACACTTTGAATGAATTAAAGGAAAAGATTCTGGCAGGAGAGATTGAAGATTCTAAGACAGTCTCTGCGTTGATGGCGTATTCTGTAAAATATGGAATGTAAGTTTTGAGAGGATAATAATGCAGAGTATGTGAGGTATAAATTCTCTTTTTGGACATATAATGAAGTATCTGATTATTGGGAGGAAGGTCTGTGAAGGTACTTCATACAAAAAAGAGGATGTTCGCATTTTTCATGCCTGGATTTCTAGCGGGGATTCTGTATGTGAATCTTACTGCGGGGCAATATATGGCAGACTCTAGTATCTTTAGTGAATATTTTTTGGAACAGTATGCTTCAGTGGAAGTGGCTGCCGGAGAATATATGTTCTATTTGATCGGGGTAAGGATGCTGCCTTTTCTTGTGGTAACAGGGCTGCTGTTTACGGGAATCAGGAAAGGGATTGCTATGTTGATTCTTGTGTGGACGGGCTTTTCAGGAGGAATGCTTCTTGCAATGGCGGCTTTTGGCATGGGGGTGAAAGGGATCCTTCTCTGTGTTGTCGGTATGTTTCCCCATTTCCTGTTTTATATCCCAGCATATATAGTGCTCCTCTGGTATGCGATGACCTATCCTCAGAACAGATGGAATCAGCAGAAAACTGTTTTTATTATATTGACGATGATAATCGGAATTGTTTTGGAGGGATATGTAAGTCCGACATTGATGAAAGCATTTTTGGAAATATTATAAAATGATGTCTGAATAATAGAATGTTTAAAAGAATGAAAACTTTGAGTGATCAATACTAAACAGTGTCTTAGAAAATCGCATGTTATATGGAAATGAATTGTGATTTTCTAAGACTTATTTTTATGCTATGAATCAATGATCCACCAGGTTTAAAGTGATCTCAAATAGTGAGGAATACTCCATCCTGAAAGGAGAGTTACAACAAGCTGGCTTGCCAGAAGACCCCACAGATAACCACGGATTCCAAACATAGGAATAATACAGAATACTCCGATGATACGGATGATGAGTCCGATGGTATTGATTAGAAAAGTTGTTCCTGTTTTGCCTAATCCATTGATGATACTTAAAAAGGCGCTGTTTGTGTATAAAAACGGGCAAATCCAAGCTAAGGTAACGATGAACTGCCCGGCAGTTTTGCTTCCGAATAAAGTGATTCCGATAAAACCGCCAAACAAAAGAAAGAAGAGACAGCAGAGTAAGCCGAGTATAAAACAGGCACCGGCAGATTTTTTGATGATACTTAGTAGTTCTTTTTTATTGCATTCTGTCTGGATTTCTGCGATTGTTGGCATTAGCATAACAGATACGGAACTGGTGATGGCTGAAGGAAACAGAATGCAAGGCAGGGCCATACCGTTAAGTACGCCGTAAACGCTTAGGGCTTCTGAGGGGCTGAGGCGATAGATTTGCAGGCGACCGGGGATGGAAATTGCTTCCACGCTTTGAAGGAAATTAATCAGGATTCGATTAGCAGTTAAAGGGAGGGAAAGTGAAAGAAGTTCCCGGCTGCATTTCTTGAAAAAACGGAAAGAAAATGGAATCCGATTTGTATGATGAGTTTCTTTTGATAATGCATGATAAGTATAAAAGGCGGAAGTGATTTCTCCTGTGACCAGTCCGCAGACTGCGATAGCAACAGATACGTTTTTACCATGCTGTTTAAAAAATAAATAAAACAGATATACTGTTAGAATACGTACAGTTTGTTCTGCAAGTTGAGATAAAGCAGGGATTTTAGTCTGCTTCAATCCGTAACAGTATCCACAGATGCAACTGTGAATGGCAGAAAAAGGCAAGGTGTAAGAAAGAATAGTGAGAAGAGGTATACAACGTCGATCGCCAAGTAGGTGGATGGCGATATCATCTGCGTAGTATTGCAGCAGAATGGTACACAAGCAGGAGAAGGAAACGGTGATCAACAGCCCGGTATAAAGAAATTGGCGTGCTTCTGCTTCCTTTTTAAGGGAAAGCTGGCAGGCAACAGTTCGGGATATGGCGGTTTCGATTCCTGCAGTGGTAAGAGAAAAACACAGTGCGTAGACGGGAAAAATGAGCTGGTATAATCCAACGCCTTCAGCTCCAAATGTACGGCTTAAGAAAATACGGTAGAAAAATCCCATAAACCGGCTTAAAAATCCTGTCATAGTTAAAATAAGAGTGCCTTGGATAATGGTTTGTTTTCTTGACACAACAGATACTCCTGGAAAACATGTTTTTTTAAATGATATTCTGGATGATGGCTTGACAGAACTGCGGATCAGTGCTATTCTACAAAAGAAATAAATCCTAGATGGCTTTAGCAAATCGAGTGGGGATAGTAGTTTGATTGCCTGGGTTTTACTCTTCATAAAATGCTGAAATTTTTGGTAAAGGAGCTTTTGGGAACTTAGAAGAATTACAGTGTGATTCTCTATTTTTTGGTTCTGAGACAGGAGATAT
>JAHHTO010000183.1 GCA_020024595.1 Schaedlerella sp. | reverse complement strand
AGTGGAGTGACTCCGATTAGTCGTTTTTTGGAAGAAGGACTTCCGGTTGCCATTGGAACAGATGGTCCGGCAAGCAACAATTGTCTGGACATGTTCCGTGAGATGTTCCTTGTAACCGGATTACAGAAAGTGGTGTGTGATGATCCCGAAGTGATTCCGGCAAATGAAGTGCTGAAAATGGCAACAGTAAACGGAGCTTACGCCATGGGCCTGACAGACTGTGATACGTTGAGTGTTGGGAAAAAGGCAGATCTGATTCTGATCGATCTGAAACAGCCGAATATGCAACCGGTTCAGAATGTAGAGAAGAATCTGGTGTATAGTGGAAGCAAACAAAATGTAAAGATGACAATGGTCGGTGGAAGAGTACTTTATGAAAAGGGTGAATTTTTCCTGGATACTCCGAAAGAAGAAGTGTATGCAAAAGTAAATATGTTGGCACGTCAGATTCTGGGATAGAAGGAAAAATGTATCGGTAAAGAAAGGAAACAGGATGATGAAAGCAGCAATTTTTATAGTGAACACAAGATTATATAAAGAAAAAAAGGAGAGCCCGGCGAAAGCTGCATTGAAGCGTCTCTTAGAACAGGTGGGGCTGGAAGTACGAGAAGGTATTCTGCCGGAAGACAAGAGTGTGGTTTCCGCAGTTATGAAACAATTGGCAGAAAATCATTCTGTTCAGTTGATTCTGACAGTTGGGGCAAATGGCTTTCTAAGAAAAGACTGTGCACCAGATGCTCTCTTGGATGTAGCAGAACGTCTGCTTCCAGGAATCCCGGAGGCGATGCGGGCATACAATATGCGCTATTCCAAGAAGGTGATGCTGGATCGTTCCATGGCCGGAATCTGTGAAAGTACATTAATGCTTAATCTTCCTGGCAGTGCAAAGTTGGCAAAAGAGGGGCTGGAGTATGTACTGCCGGAACTGATGCAGGTTGTTGAGTCATTGAATCTCTGATAAAACAGCAGAGGTAAAAACAAAGCAGATTGTTGTGATGAAAAGATAGCAGGGGAAGAATAGAAGAGATACAGCAACAATGGAAAGAGGAAAAATAAAATGAAAGTAATTTTATATACAGATGGTGCAGCAAGAGGAAACCCGGATGGTCCCGGTGGATATGGAGCTGTACTGGAATATATCGATGGGAAAGGAGAACTGCATACGAAAGAATTGTCTCAGGGATATATCAGAACAACGAACAATCGAATGGAACTGATGGCTGTGATTGCCGGACTGGAAGCATTGAACCGCTCATGTACGGTGGAGGTGTATTCAGATTCTAAATATGTAGTGGATGCATTCAATCAACGTTGGATTGACGGATGGCTGAAAAAGGGCTGGAAACGTGGGAAAAATGAACCTGTAAAAAATGTAGATTTGTGGAAGAGGCTTTTGGAAGCAAAAGAGAAACATGACGTGGCATTTCATTGGGTGAAAGGTCATGACGGACATTTGCAAAACGAACGATGTGATGAATTAGCAACATCGGCAGCAGATGGAGATCATCTGATTGTAGATGAGGGACTGTCTGGAAGATGAGAAAAAGATGGACAAGACCGGAAATGTGACGTATAATAATCAATGCGTCAAGTAAGACAGACAATCGCGGCTGCAAATGCCGAAAGGCTGCAGACGAGGAAAGTCCGGGCTTCACAGGGCAGGATGCCGGATAACGTCCGGTGGAGGTGACTCCAAGGCCAGTGCAACAGAAATAAACCGCTCGTACAGAACGAACTGTGCGTGTAAGGGTGGAAAGGCAGTGTAAGAGACTACCGCCTCTCTGGTAACAGTGAGGGCACATGTAAACCCCATCCGAAGCAAGACCGGAAGAAAGTAATGTGGCTGCCCGTCACGCTTTAGGTAGGTTGCTTGAACTCGGTGGTAACACCGAGGCTAGATAGATGATTGTTCAACGACATAACCCGGCTTATCGTCTTGCTTGACTGTATGAAAAAGAATAGAAACTGTTGAAACTGCCTTTTTTGCACTGCGGATAAAAACGGGTGTAGGAAGGCAGTGTTTTATGAACATAAGACTTGATAATGAGGTGAGAAAGAATGGGAATGAGAGTTCATACACAATTACCGCTTCCAGCAGATTTAAAAGCAGAATATCCGGTGTCGGATTCGATACAGATCATTAAGAAAGAAAGAGATAAGGAAATTCGAGATATATTCACAGGAAAGTCTGACAAGTTTATTGTACTGGTAGGCCCTTGCTCTGCAGACAATGAGGATGCGGTCTGTGAGTATGTGAATCGCCTTGCAAAACTGAACGAGAAAGTGTCGGATCGTCTCATGATAATTCCGCGTATTTATACAAATAAGCCGAGAACAACAGGAGAAGGTTATAAGGGAATGCTGCATCAGCCAGAACCGGATAAGGCGCCGGATCTTCTGGCTGGAATCATTGCAATTCGGAAGATGCATCTCCGTGCTATTAAAGAAAGCGGATTGACTGCAGCAGATGAGATGCTCTATCCGGAAAACAGGAGTTATCTGGATGATGTTCTGTCATATGAAGCTATCGGTGCACGTTCTGTAGAGAACCAGCAGCATCGGCTGACTGCCAGTGGGATGGATATTCCCATTGGTATGAAGAATCCGACCAGTGGGGACTTTTCTGTGATGCTGAATTCAGTAATAGCGGCACAGAGCTCACATCGATTTATCTACAGAGGAATGGATGTGACTACGGATGGAAATGAGCTGGCACATGTGATCTTGCGTGGCGGTGTGGATAAGTACGGAACTTGTATTCCAAACTATCATTACGAAGATTTAATTCGTCTGCTTCAAATGTATCAGAAGATGCAATTGAAGAATCCTGCGACAATTATTGATGTGAACCACTCCAATTCCAACAAGAAATTTAAAGAGCAGATTCGGATCGTCAGTGAAGTGATTCATAGCCGCAGATATAATCCGGATTTGAAAGCGTTGGTAAAGGGTGTTATGATTGAAAGTTATCTGGAAGAAGGCAACCAGAGTATTGGCAGTGAACGTGTGTATGGAAAGTCTATTACGGACCCGTGTCTTGGTTGGAAAGATACAGAACGATTAATATATGAGATAGCAGAGAAGTGCTAGGGCAGTGTCTGACAACAGCCAGTTTCAAGAAAAATTATAGAAATGAGTTATATAGAGAATAAAAATACTCCCTCGGAAAAGTTGGTTTCTATGTAAATTGCTGTTCCGGGGGAGTGATTTATTCTATTTTTTACGATTATTTATTTTGACCACGATACTTCTCTTCACAGTATTTGCAACGGTATATTTCATTCTCCTCGTCTGTCAGAACAAAAATATGCTCCAGTCCCTGTTCGATAGAAGTGATACATCTTGGATTTTTGCAACGAATCACATTGCGAATTTCGTTTGGAAGATGAAGCGCTTTTTTGGAAACAATCGTTTCATCTTTGATAATATTGACTGTGATGTTGTGGTCAATAAATCCAAGAATGTCAAGATCCATGAAATCAATAGGACATTCGATTTTCATAATATCCTTTTTTCCCATCTTACTGCTTTTGGCATTCTTGATGATGGCAACACAGCAGTCAAGTTTATCTAGATGCAGATATTTGTAAATTTCCATGCTTTTACCGGCTTCAATATGATCCAGTACAAATCCTTCGGAAATTTTTCCAACATTCAGTTTATTTTCTATCATGAGAATTTCTCCTTTTTGCTTTTTGAGGTTTATCAGTCTATTTTAATTCCAAGCAGTGTCAGAATCAGTGCCATACGAACATAAACACCGTACTGTACTTGTTTGAAGTATGCGGCACGTGGATCTTCATCTACTTCTACAGAGATTTCATTGACACGTGGAAGTGGATGCAATACATACATATCTTCCGGAGCGAGTTCCATTTTTTTCATATCCAGAATGTAGAAGTCTTTCATACGTACATAATCGTCTTCGTTGAAGAAACGTTCTTTTTGAACACGGGTCATGTAAAGGATATCCAACTCCGGAAGTGCTTCTTCTAGACGGACAACTTCTTTATATGGCACATTTAGTTTATCCAGAACATCTTGACGGATATAATCCGGAAGGCGGAGTTCTTCTGGGGAAATCAGGACAAAGCGGATCCCGGTATAACGAACAAGTGCCTGAATCAAAGAATGAACAGTACGTCCGAATTTTAAGTCACCGCAAAGACCGATGGTCAAATTGTCAAGACGTCCTTTTAAACTACGGATCGTTAATAAATCTGTCAATGTCTGTGTCGGATGCTGATGTCCACCATCTCCTGCATTGATGATCGGAATCGGAGAGTTGGTACTTGCAACCATTGGGGCACCTTCTTTTGGATGTCTCATTGCAACAATGTCTGCATAGCAAGAGACGGTGCGAATCGTATCGGCGACACTTTCTCCTTTGGAGGCAGAGCTGGAGTTTGCGGAAGAGAATCCCATGACACTTCCACCTAAATTCAGCATAGCCGCTTCATGGCTTAGTCTGGTACGGGTACTGGGTTCATAGAACAAGGTGGCAAGTTTCTTACCATCGCATGCATGTGCATATTTTTCACGGTGTGCTTCGATATCCTGTGCCAAATCCAATAAATCATTCAGTTCCTCGACGTTCATGTCAAGAGGACTCATCAAGTGTTTCATAAAAAACCTCCTTATAAATATGCCTTATGGCAAAGTTTACTTTATCGATATTGTAATAAAATATCTGTTGCCTTTCGTTTCGGGGCTTCTGGTTCCTCATCCGGATAGCCCAGTGCAATCAGTGCAGCGAGCTCTTGCTCTGGCGGAATCTGAAGAAGTTTTGTGATTCCATCTTCATCAAAAATCCCCATAATGACAGTTCCAAG
>JAHHTO010000182.1 GCA_020024595.1 Schaedlerella sp. | reverse complement strand
GAACCAGAGCTGACGTACTGGTTGGCCGCAATGCAGACGGTAAACGAATCAGGCACATTACCGGATGCCTGGTCGGCGATATGTACGGATGGATCGATGCTAAAAAGCGGAAGATCGTGACTGCGGAAAACATCAGCAATGTGCAAACAAAATGTCTCTGCCGCTTTTTTCGCTTGTATGATATAATGCTGTCAGATAAATCAAAATATTCCGAGCAGATTCCTGTATGTAAAGCCTTGTTGCGCTATTGTAAAGTCTGCTTTATTGTGATTTCATAGGATTCTTGTTAGAATATTTGTACCAAAGGAGGTAACCGGTATGAGATTACATGAAAAGATTTATCAACTGCGTAAGCAAGCAGAAATGTCTCAGGAAGAAGCTGCTGGCCGTTTGAACATTTCCAGACAAGCACTCTCCAGATGGGAAAATGGAACAGCACAGCCAGCAGCGAATAACATCGTTGAGATCGGCAAGTTATTTGGAGTAACAACGGACTATTTGCTGAATGACGAATACGAAAGTGAATTGGATGTACCTGCTGTAAAATCAGTCTTTCAGAAAGCTCATTACAATGGTTGTCGGATGTTGGGAATCGGTACGGCTGTAATCGGTTTTCTTGGAAA
The DNA here is from genome assembly GCA_020024595.1 of Schaedlerella sp. GTDB lineage: Bacteria > Bacillota > Clostridia > Lachnospirales > Lachnospiraceae > Schaedlerella. The sequence goes on along the minus strand of JAHHTO010000182.1, from coordinate 4,262 downwards.
CCTGATGATTTATATCGTTTCCAGATGTGTGAAGGTAAATGTCCCCCTACGCACTTATGATGAAACAACCGGAAGATATTGGTATCACTATGATAATGTTCCGCGGATTGACTATGCTTATTTTGTACGGGAATATCGATTAGAAGTTATCGTTGCGGTTTTGTGGATCTTGGTATTGGTGGGAATTGGGTTTATCCTGTGGTCGATTCCTTCGATTCGAAACCGGCTCAAGAGCCTCAGAAAGAAAGATGCTGAATACGAGTAAAACCGTAAGTGTTATATCTATTCCGATTTTCTTAACCGCTGTTGTCCTTAATAGAAAACACCCGTGTCAGGCAGTCCGATTATCCAGAACGGCAAGCTGGTGGGCGCTGTGACCCATGTGCTGGTCAATGACCCCACCAGGGGATATGGTATCTTTATCGAAAATATGCTGAACGCAGCAGAGTAACCAACAGCGGCAGAGCGTTTTCTCTGCCGCTGTTTTCGCTTGTATGATATAATGTTATTCGATGAATCAAAGTAATCCTAATAGATGTATGCTTCAAATTATCATTGTGTTTACTTAGAAAGGTTGAATTGTATGGAAAAAATGATACATTTTGTCTTTTTATTTGTTTTACTCTTAGTTATCAACACATTAAAAACGAAGTATCCTGAAAAATGGGGAAAACATGAAAGAAAATTTAACATTATCTGGACAGCGTTGAGCATCACCCTTATTGGCATTATGGGATTTAGTGCCTGGTATATGTTTGCTAAGTCAAATGCAGATATGGAAACAAAAATATTCAACATTTTGGCCACATTGGGACTCATGCTCTTTTTTGTCGTACTGACTGTTTCTACTTGGAAAAAGAAAAAATGAATGATGGCTATAAACTGTTCGACTGATCCCAATAAGGCTGACAGTTGAATGATATGGAAAGGACGCGCTTGTAATGATAGAGCTGTATGAAAAATACAAGGGCTTAAATATAGATGGCGCTTATATCGGTCTGGAAAAAGGTGATGAAACCGGAGACTATTTTTGTACGCCTATTGGCGCTAAGGTCATTGGATGGGACAATGGAATTCACTATTGTTTTATTGATGGCTTTGGTGAGGTGGTTTTTTGTGTCAATCCCGAAACCTGCTGTGACTACTATGTATATCCCTTAGCGGAAAACTTCTATGATTTTTTGAGTTTGATTTTGTCTACAAAGAATGTTAACACGATGCAGCAGATTGTCTGGTGGGACAAGCCAGAATACGAGCAGCTTATGCATGACTCCAATACGATCGAATGGGCCGAACGTTCAAAAACAGTTTCGATTCTCAACAAGATCCAGACGAAACTTGGCGTTCAACCTATGGAGCATCCATTTGAATACATCAAAGAGGTTCAGAAGAATTTTCCATACGAAAAAATAGAGTTCACAAACGAGTATTATGATACCTTGGGCCTTGAACGCCCTGATGGAACCGAACCAGAAGACCAGGGCTTTGATTTTCAGCCGGTTGAATTTCATTTAGAAAAGCAATCTGTTAGATAAATTCCGGTAAGTCTAATAGCTGTTGCGCCTAATAGAAATCACTCGTGAGTGGCAGCCCGATTATCCAGAACGGGCATCTTGTGGGCGCGGTTACTCATGTACTGGTGAACGACCCCACAAGGGGCTACGGCATTTTGCGGAAAACGTGGTGAAAACCGCCGACAGTGCGGCATGTTATGCGGAAATCCGGACAGAATTTCCTGCCCGGATTTTTTTGCATCTAAACACATAATGATGGAATGAAACGGCGAATTGCGCCTGCTGTTACGCCAAGGGGGCAGTGCGCCCAAATGTGGGAAAAAGCATGGAGAAGAAATCAAATAGGATATACTTGATAATATAAAGGTGGCGGATGAATCGTGCGGCTTTGTAATGAATTGGTTGAGATTCAGATAGATGAAGTGGGTAAAACAGAATTCCGGATGCAGCCAATTCAATATAAACATATCATTGATCCTCAGAATCTGGCAGGGTCAGACTTGAGCAAAATCTTTCTGGTTACAGTCACAAGTCAAAACACATGCAGACATATCATTTTGATCGGGGATAGTCATAGTATGGGGGAACATTGCGCACTGTTGGAAAATCATATGTTGACGGTTCTGTTGAATGATGTAATCATTCAGCTTGATCTTACAGATTGCTCATTGGTAAGAGCAAGAGAACTGGACTGGCTTGGCTGCAATTTTGAGCTTCATAAAATTGAAAGCGATTACTTGATTTATGGTGAAATATTTATTAGCAGACTGAACCGAAACTTGGAAAAATTATGGGGATTTTCCGGAAAGAATATTTTTGCGTCCGTGACAGGAAAACAGGCCTTTGAATTGGGAACAAACGCAATACGGCTATATGATTTTTTAGGCAACTTTTACGAAATTGATTTCGCAGGGAAACGAATCAGAAGTCAAATGACTTGATTTTGTATGATATAATGCTGTTAGACAAACCAATATTTATCGGACAGACGAAAGAAGTCTGATTTTTATGTCTCAATCCTATAAAATAAAAGCTTAAGCATAGACATGAGGTGACAATGAAGCTATGAAGAATCTCTATCATGTTTGCGGAAAAATAAGTCTGCTCTGCTATATCCCAATCATGTATCAGTTGTGGCATTTGTGTCAGTACGGTGGGATGAAGAGACATCTGCCCGCATTGCTATTTTGGACGATGCTTTGCGGCGTCGCATGGATTTTGTGGTTGATTGCGAGATGGAAGTTTAAGAAGAATACGACGGGAAACACGGGGAAATCGAAAATCTATGCTTTGGAAGTTTTGATTTTTGTGGCAGTAACCGTGTTCTTTTGCGGAAAAATCGTCTATTCTGCGATTCCGTATCATGGGGCGTTATCGTGGAAGATGGATGAGTTCATACATCAGAGAAAAATCGTATTAGAACATGATAATATCTTTGAAGATGGCGTGGAAGGCATTCTGGCCGATTTGGATCGAAAATTGAATTTGCCGGACGAACTTTATGTCTCGGATAGTTTTCGGGTAGGATTTAATGATGTTGGAACGGTTCAGAAAATCAGCACCTGCTTGTACGGGAAAAATGAAAAAGGCAAGATAAAAACTTATCTCATCGACTACGACGCAGATAAGGGAAATCGGATGTCTGTCTGGCTGGATGAAAACACACATGGTAATCTTGTGGAAGATATGCGGCTTGCGCCGATGCTCCATATTCTGAAGAATGCAGAATGGCAGAAAATCGTTTCCGCTTGGTCGGAGAAGGGGCTGGATCAGCAGTATGAAATTCTCTATGCCGGCCGCCGAGCCTTTGATGTTAAGGATGGATTGTATTACCTGCCGGGAGATGTAGACGGAGATGGCATGGATTCCGGAACAAATTGTATTGCTAAGCTTGACTTTGGTGGAAATATTGTGGGATTTGAAGTATCGCTGCATATTCCGGGATTAGAGGAAATTACGCCGGTTCGATATATTATGGAGCCTTCTTATACCACTCCGAATCAAATCAAAGACGAACACAAGAAGCAGCAGGTAGCGCAGGCAAAAGATGCGACAAGTTGGACAGTGGATCGAAACGATGACAGTATGTACTTCTTTTTGGACGATTTCCATGGGTGGCGGCTGAGCGTTGCAGATGCAGCTGCCGGAAGCAGATTATATACCATGGAGAAAACAGAAGATGGGGGTGCATCGTGGAGGAGTATCAATCAAGATCCATTCCAGGGACATGACGGTGTTGCAGAAGGTTTGATATTCTATGACGAAAATTTGGGTATTGCAGGTCTTTCGGGAGCATCCCAGTCGAGTTCTATGCTATACCTGACAAAAGATGGAGGCGCGACCTTCCGGGAAATCAAACTGCCTATGGAGCAGGTCACCAAATTGCCGGAGACGGCAAAGGAATATGGATTTACCGTAGAAGACTATGATTACTTGGAAATGCCGGAACGGAGCGAAAATGTTCTGAAAATCAAAGTGACTCCCGAAGCATCAGAGGATGATGGTATCCGATTCGATTCGACAGATGATGGAGAAACATGGATCTATCAAGGAATTTGGGATAAGACCCCATAGGTATTTATTGAGATTTATAAATTGAAAAATTCTAATAAATCCAACAGTTAAACTTATCAAAATTGTTCTAAGAGATAAAATTGTTGATGGCTCTTGAAACAAACGAGAACGGAGCGTACAAATGAAGAAAATAGGCCTTTTAGTTGCAGTAGAAATTGACAGCTTATTAAAATC
>JAHHTO010000181.1 GCA_020024595.1 Schaedlerella sp. | reverse complement strand
CTCTTATATTTACATATTACCATGGCTCCTCCACTTCCTCTATCCTTAAAAATTAATAATTACGCATAAAAACACTTGTTCTTGAAGCTGTTCTATCTTCCTTCGCCTTTCTTTACTAAGTCTTTTTGTAATATCAGCCATCTTTTGAAATTTTTCTGATACTTTATCTTATTCTGCTTCTTCTCGACGCAAACGTCCCTCGTGTTCATATAACTCATATAACATATTTACATGACTTATATACGCTGTATCTTTTATCACATTTTCTAATTTATGACAAGCAATTTCGACAACCATCTCTGTAATGTAATCAGAGACTTTATTTATATCAAAATGCATACCCATTTTCATCCGTGACCAGCGTGGCTACCGGAACGTCCCCATGACCAGTCAGATATACGCCATATTCCGCTCCTGCCAACGAATAACAGGAATTTCCATCCGTTAATTCAGGATTCGCAGATTTTTTATATAGCTCAACACTCCCCTTTGGCTCATAAGAAAATCCACCCATTACTTGACTGCTGTTTCCTGTACTTACCACATATGCAGTGAAATTACTTGGTGGGGCTGGTAAATTTCTTATGCCGTCTAACTTTGTATAAAAATCTGTCTTAAACGCTTGATACCAATCTTGATATGGAATTGAAGTGCCGTGAAAGGCAACATCAAAATTGAAGTTGGAATAGACCCAACTCAAAAACATATGGCAGTATGCAAATCTAATGTCATACGGTGCTACCGGACTTCCCGACCATACATCTTCGGCTTGCCAGTAGCCTTCTGATCCAAACCATTCGTAAAGGGCACTTTCTCCCGGTGCAGAAACCGAATAATACATTGCTCTTGCAAGGTCCGACTGATTGTCTAAATCTTGTGTACTATAATATCCATTTCCTGGAGTTGCTCTTGCTGGTTCTAAGCACCAAGCACCATTGCCTTCGATTTCAAAATAATTGGTAGAATAACCGTTATATTGAATTTCTCTACCAACACTCAAATATACTGTTTTCTTCGCTCTGCGAAATTTTGAAGACGGAAAATAAGACTTTTTTATCTCTTCTCTTTTTTTCTGGATTTCTTCTTCTGACAGCTTTTCTGTCTGATCTGCATTCTCTTCTGCTTCTTGCTTTGAAAAGGAAATGAACAAAGCTGCATCCTTCTCCGGCATGATAAATACATCCTCTGTTACCGGTTCTTCATCAAGAAGCATTTCCTTTACCTCATATCCATCTGCTGGTTTTACAGAAATCATCACTTTCTTCCCAGCGTCAATGGTATATGTTGCTGCTTCATTTTGTACTACCCCTTCTCCGTTTACTTCAACCTCTCCATCTCCTGTAGTCTCGATAGTCAGCGTGTACGCGTTTACTCCCTTTAATTCTGGCTCTTCTTCTGCAGCTAAAGCCGGAAATAGATTGACCGTTAGCATCATCACGATCAGAAAAAACGCTGCCCATCGTTTCCATGTTCTCATTATTTTTTTTACCATCCCTTTCCGTACCGAATTTCGGTACAATTTTAATTTATAAACAAAAAAACTACCGACCTTTCGATCAGTAGTTCTTTGTTATCGTGTATTTACTTTTTTCTTTTTACTGGACAGCTCCGCAGGAACATTTATATCCAATTGTTATCAAAATCGTATTTCCTGTCGGGCGCAGTTCATATGCATCATGATATCCTCCATGCAAATTTTCTTCCTGATGTGCTATTGGATCTTCTGTAATATCTGCCCCACAAGTATTACAATACCAAACTAACACTTGTTGCATTTCCGGCGCTTCCTGCGTAATTGGAATATCAAAGCTACAAACGTGCGCCGGAGGTGCTGGTTCCGGTTGTGGAGCCGGTGCTGGAGTCGGTGCTGGAGCCGGTGCTGGTGCCGGTTCTGGTGCTGGAGCCGGTGCTGGTGTATGCTGTGGCTCTGGATCTGCAGGAGCTGCCGGTTGCTGTGGTTCTGGATTTGCAGGTGTTGGTTTCTGTGCATGATTTCCAGAATTTCCACTGTCCGCATTGTTCTGCTTGTTCTGTTCTTGACGTGCAGCTTGTGTCACCTGCTCACTTTTTTTACTTCCATTACTTTTTTCAGGTGTAGAAGTTTTTGTTTCAGCAACCGTCTTGGTTAATTTTGCTTTTGCATCATCCTGTTTCTTATCTTGTTTTTTATCCTCTTTTTTTACACTCTTTTTATCTTCCGATTTTGCTTTCGCAGCCTTTTTATCATCTTTCTTTTTATTCAAATCTGTTGTTTTTTCCTTTTGACTATTCTGAGCCGTTTTTACTGGCTCTGATCCGGTATCAAGTGTTGCTGCAATTCCTACTCCACTAACGCCGATCAACAGTGCTGCAGCAACAGCCACCATGATCATTTTCTTTTTGTTGTTCATAAAACGCCCTCCTTCAATTGCCTTTCCTTTTTATCTCATTGTGACTTTTAAGGTAGCCACTCTTAAAACCTGTGCCGAAAAAAACACCACTTTTTTCTAAATATCAATTCTTTATTTATCATAGCATATTTGTTTTTTAACCACAACTTCTTTAGCAACTGACCGTAGACTAAAACACCGCAATAAATGCCTTAATTTCAATCTACTACAATGTTGGTATCGCTGTGTCATTGTACCAGCGGAGCAATCCTTATTTGGATCAAATTCAATCTTCATTTTTCATGTACCGAATTTCAGTACACTGCTCTCTTTCTTCTTTTTGTTGACTTCCTGTTTTTATCATTATATAGTTAGTTCATAAAGCGATTGTGCATACTATATTGACCGCATTATGTTTTTGATGTTGGTGAAATCAAGGTGAACGGCTTTTTTTATTTCAAATTTTTCTATATCTGGCTTTACGAACGTAAAAGCCTTCTCGCATCGGAATGATTTCCACAACACTTTCTTTTTCCAATTCATTGTTTTCTCTAATCTCTTTTGGAACTGCTAATCTGCCATTATTTTTAAGAGAGGATTGCTCTAACTTCTACGAATGTCCGTCTGATTTTTTCTATGCAGATAGCCGCAGCGTTTTCACAAGAGATTTTGACAGTATCAACGTAAAACTTTCAACTGTCACCGTTTATTATTACGGGATTAATACAAAGACTTATGAGCCGAAAGTTACCATGCTGTCCTACTCACAGACTGACGATTGCTTTTATATCGACAATGGAATACAGGACGGTCACATAAAGGCATTTGAAAAAGAATTAGTGAAAGAAGCACTCTACTTAAAGTGTAACGGCCAATAACAGACAAGAGGACTTGCAAGGTTTCTGACCTTTCAAGTCCTCTGCTATATCATGGTGCTGTTGGCTGTGTCCGTTCCGCCAAGGACTGCCCTACGGCGTATCGGTTTCGCCTTGTTCCTTGACCTCACTACATTTCTCTCAACTTTTTAGAAACCAGAAAATCACAAAGAAATGCTACCGCTACAATAATAAAACCAATGATTGTACACCATACAGGTACTCTCATATCTAATTGCACTCGTAACAAAATCGTGATTGCTAAAAATACAGCGCCTACAATTTGTATAAAATCTAATATCTTTTTTTGAAGTGTCTGTAAATGCTTTTTATCTTTTACCTTTTCAGATTTCCATATTCCATAATTTATTTGAATGTCATTTACATCTTCATCAGATATAAGTTCGTCCATACTTACATCTAGTTCTAGTGCCAGTTTTTTTGCGGTAATCAAATCAGGACATCTTGAACCATTTTCCCAACGACAAACAGTCTGTCTTGAAACATATAATTTGTCTGCAAGTTGTTGCTGAGTGAAATTCTTTTCTTCTCTGAATTTTTTGATGTTATCACTTAATGCCATACTCTATACCTCTCTTTCATTCACATCATATAACGATAGAACTGAAAATAAAAGTACCAGTATGTATTTCCTTTGTTTCCATTTTGGTAACATCTATTTATTCTAAGTTTTCTACTCCATAATACCGATATATCGCTGAACCAATGTATTTTGTAACCCCTTTTCCGTACTGTTTATCTGTGGCTTCTTCCAATTGAGAATGATTCAAATAATCTTTTGCCATTTCTAATAATAACACTCTTGCATTATCCATTTTAAAGAGATTTTTACAACTTTCCCCCAATCTTTTAACTGCTTCCATTGACATAGCTTCATCTAAATTTTCCATTGCACAAGCAAACTGTTTATAAATCAAGTCCATCTCATTTTTCTGCTCTGTAACTTCTTCTCTACTTCCCCTTGACTTCAAACTTGCTTCTACTGCTTTTTCTTTACTTCCGTATATCTTAATTAAATGCTCACACGCCTTTTCATCTTTGAAACTTTCTGCAACGGATTCTTTAAACTTTTCAATATCTCCATAATGCTCGATAATTATTTTTTTGTCTTCTTCACTCATAATTTCTAAAGAATGGTGGATGATTTTTTGAATATCATCTTCATTAAATGCTTCAAAACTCATCTTGTCCTCTCCTTTCAACACATCAGAAATCAATTCGATAATACCATTCAAACGATTCCGTTTCATTTCTAACATCATTTTCTGTGTTTCAAGAATCTTACGATTATCACTTTGAGAATCCTTCATAATTGCTTTTATTTCTGACAATGGAACTTCCATTTCTCGAAAAAACATAATTTGACGTAATTTTTTCAATGACCTTTCATCATATAATCGGTATCCTGCTTCTGTTACTTTAGCAGGTTTTAACAAATCAATTTCATCATAGTATCGTAATGTTCTGATACTAATTCCAGTCAATTCTGATACTTCTTTAACTGTTTTCATACGTCCTCCTTTCCCTTTCATCGTAAACTGTTACGTTACTAGAGAGTCAAGATATTTTTGTCCTTTTTATCATATTTTCAATAATACTGCTTCTACTTTTACAAATAAGAAATGACGCAGATAATGTTTCCACT
>JAHHTO010000180.1 GCA_020024595.1 Schaedlerella sp. | reverse complement strand
TATGAATTCTGCGACAGACCTTTCTCTCAATCCGCCACCGGAAGTATAATAGAAACGCAGAATTCCTCTTCGCGTGCCTCGAAGCGGATCGTTCCCTGACATCCTGTTACAATATTGTATGCAGATGCAGTTCCCAGACCGTATCCACCGTGTTTCGTTGACATAAATCGACCTTGGGCATCTTTGATTATCTCATTGGAAAAAGTGTTATCTATTGTAAAAATATATGATTCATTTATTTTTCTCCCGTAAACTGACACCCGCCTAATTCCACTTTCCTGCTGTAAACATGCGTCACATGCATTTTCCAATAAATTTCCGAATAAAACGACCGTTTCATTGTCCATCAGCGCCCATTTTGCAGGCAGGCTCATATGCACATTAAATTGAATCTCATTTCCTTCGCAAATTTGACCATAATATGCTAAAAGCATATTTAATGTGATATTCTCACAATATGAAATCTGCGCTTCGTTATTTAGACGCTCTGTATATTGTCGTAAGTATTGCCTCAAATCTTCTGTTTTTTCGTTCTCTACATATTCGCTGATTATCTGCAAATGATGTCGTATATCGTGCCGAATAAGTCTTGCTTCATTGATAGACCTTTGAATCGACTGATACGCTACAGCCTGCATATTTAGTCTGTTGTTTTCTTCTTCCACTTCAATCAGTTTATTATAAACATCAACCAGCCTGTATACACACAGATAGGTCAAAAGCTGCCCCCCAAGCACAATGGTCTGAAAAATCATGCTAAACGGATCAAGGGCCACCTCCAAACTTGACTTATTCGGCGTGTAATATAGCGTATAATGCCATATGATATAAAATGTAGCCGGGATAAGACATATATTCTTCCATATTAAAGGATTGATTTCATCTCTAAATTTCTTGTAGCTTTGATTGCTTAAATAAAATGCGGCTACACCAAACATAACCGCCTGTATCATTCCCATGCATAACGAATGTGTCCAGCAATTCAACTCCATCGCATTTTCCGGAAATAAAAAGCCCTCTAAAAATTTGGATGCTACCACGATATAATTTGCCACATTATTAATCACAAGTAGTCGAAATACTGCATGAAAAAAGTTGATCTTTACCACTGCAATATAGGCAAAAAAACCTCCAATCGTAATAATAAAGCTAAAGATATGTGTAGCATAGGAATTAGGAGTTGCTGCCGACAGCCAAAACACAACTTCCACCATTCCCACTGCCAGCATAATAAGCCACGCAAAACGTTTTGATATCTTCAGATCCGAACGAAATGCATAGACGATAAACACCTCATACGGAACAAAGTTCACAAATGAAAACAGCGCCTCCTGTAATACCGCAGCTTTCATCACCCCATCTCCCTTCGTGCCTTCTCAAAAAGGAAATCCTGATACTTCACATTTACTTCATTCAGCTTTCTGCGGCTGACAGCAACCACCTTTCCCTGCGACATTTTTATAAGATTTTTCTCAAAAGCTTCGATTTCATTCATATTTACCAGGGTTCCTCTGTTACAAACCTGAAAAAAAGGAAATGGTTTTAGGTCTTCTACTAGTTGATTGAAAGCCATCCGCACACGAATTACACCCTGGTTCTTACAGAAAACTGTAAGAACGTGATCGTTATACTCTGCACAGATGATCCCATTCACAAGTATTCTCCGCTTATCCTGCAATGTAATGTAGATATCTTTTCCCTCATCCGCAATTCGTATCTTTTCCAGCATTTGAACTACTTTCTCTTTTGTCACAGGCTTTTGTATATAATAGCTTGCACAAACATTATAGCTTTCTGTAGCAAAGTCATTGCTGCTGGAAAAAAAAACAATATGTACATCTTTATCTACTTTCCGGATTTCCTTTGCTAAGTCTATACCAGTCATCCAATCCATAAAAATATCAAGAATGATCAAGTCAAATTTTTTACCATCATTCTGACTCAAATAATGCTCCGCACTATTAAAAAAACAAATTTCACATGGGCACAAATGCATTTCCTCTAGCGCTTTCTCAACTAATAATGCCATATGACGTTGCTCAGCATTAATATCGTCAATTATCGCAATCCACATAATATCCTCCCTAATACTCTTTTATTAAACCCTCATTCTTCTCGCTTTCTTTTCAGTAGTCATTTCGTTTTCTCTCATGTATCGCACTAGAAATTTTCCTCTAGTTCGTGAGGAACACACTGCATACCATCTACTGTTGGGATTGGCATAACTTTTACAGTTTCTTCGTAGCAATCTTCAATGTTTTCAACTTTGTCATCCGCAAAAATATTGATAGAAAGAAGGGCCAATCGTTTGTTATTCGAAGTTACTTCGTACAGGATCACCACTGAATATGCATCTGGGTCATGTGCTCAGAAAATTTTTATGTACTCTGTCATTCGTATGACGCTTTCTTGTATTGAAATATCTTTATTTGCCGGTTGATAGAATATATTCTTCAAAAGATGAGACGGTTTTACGCCGAACTTAGTTGGATTTATATTTCATTTAATCACTTTGTTCAACAGTAGCGTTATCAAGCTGAATAACCGTAAAATATCCGCTTTCGTCAAGAAAAATATCACAACGTCCAGTTATGGTAATTTTGCTTCCATCTTCGGGATAGTTTGTCCAAAACAAAGATTCTTTTTCGGGTATAAATTCGATGCCTGTTGCACAGCATGCCATAGCATCACTAATAATGCATACATATATCTCTTCATCTGACGTGGGATTTCCATTGCTATCAACATCTTTTGGAAAATGGGCAAATTCGCCAGTTAATTTAATTATCTTCCCTTTATAATCTTCTGGAAACATTTGCATGTTGTACACTTCAGCATACAGCATATTGGAGCTGAACTTGGTTAAATCGATATCAACCTTTATCCGTTCGGTGGGAACCGTTTCGGATGCAGATTGTTCACTGTCAGTCGTGGATGGAATCGGCTCAGAAATTTTAGGTGCTGTGTGAGATTGGGAGGTATCCACAGAAGGGCTATCTTGGACACTGGAAGATTCTGATTGGGCTGGAATTTCAGTCGGTGTCACTGGAACTGTTGGTTCGACTGTCTGTATCTGGGCAGGCGGAGTAGCAGGCTCAGATACAGACTTACGATCCGTATGTTTTTTTGAACAAGCCGTCAGACATATGCCCAAAATCATCACAGCTATCAATAAAAGACTACGCAATTTACGCATGCCCGAAGCCTCCGATCACATAGGATAGCAAAAAGGCAACCAAATCAACTGCCACAATTGTTGACCCTACAGGAGTACCTGCAACAACAGCAGCCACGATTCCCAAAGCGGTGCAGATCACGGAAAGAATCGCCGAGCAGATAATGACTGCTTGATAATTCTTGTAAAGCCGCATTGCTGACAATGCCGGGAATATAATGAGAGCGGAGATCAGCAGAGAACCGACCAGTTTCATTGCCAGAACAATGATTACAGCGATAACAACTGCAATCAATAGATTATACTTTTTTACTTGCAGTCCAGTTGCTTTTGAAAATATTTCATCAAAGGTAACTGCGAATATTTTGTTATAAAATACTATATAGATCACAATCACAAAGATCGATAGAAAAATACTGAGCCAAACCTGACCGTTGGTTAAAGTCAGAATAGATGTTGAGCCAAAAAGTGTTGTGCACACATCTCCCGAAACATTAGCTGATGTTGAAAATACATTCATCAATAGATATCCAATAGCAAGTGCACTTACAGACAACATTGCAATCGCAGCATCTCCTTTGATTTTGACCTTGCTTCCCCCGCTTAGCAAAAGAATAGCACAAATAATTGTCACAGGGAGAATCAGAAGCATATCATTTGTCATGTGCATAATTGCAGCAACACACATGATACCAAATGCAACATGAGACAAGCCATCGCCAATAAGAGAAAACCGCTTCAGTACCAAAGTTACTCCTAATAAGGAGGCGCACAAAGCAATGAGAACACCAACAATTAATGCACGGCGTACAAACGGATACTGGAAGTACATCGTAAGGGTATTGAACATATCTGTCATGACTGTACCTCCTGATGATGAGAGCAAAGGCGAGGAGCCAAAGTATGTTGTTGATACTGTACGTTTGTTCCCCAAAAAATTTGCTGCCCCCCGATATGGAGAATATGAGTTGCATTATGAATTGCTGCAGCAATGTCATGGGTAATCATCATAATTGTGATTCCGCTTTTGTTCAGCTGCTGGATCAAGGTGTACATTTCTGCGGTCACTTTCGGATCTAAGCCTGCTACAGGTTCATCCAAAAGAAGAATTTTCTTTGTTGCGCAGAGAGCGCGGGCCAGTAGCACTCTCTGCTGCTGGCCGCCGGACAGCTCACTGTAACAGCGTTTTGATAAATGGGAGATTCCCATTTTTTTGATATTTCTAACTGCTTTCCGTTTTTCCTCTTTACTGTAAAACGGACGCAACCCACACTGATTAAGGCAACCAGACAGTACAATTTCTTTACATGATGCAGGGAAATCTCTTTGGATGACAGTTTGCTGCGGAAGATATCCAATCTCTGTCGGTTTCAGTCCGTCACCAAATACAATATTTCCTGAGATAGGTTGAAGCAAACCAAGACAGGTTTTCATAAGAGTACTCTTTCCTGAACCATTTTCTCCAACAATGCAAAGGTAATCACCTTCGTTTACTTGAAACGAAAGATGTTCAACAACTTTCGTTGAACCATATCCTAATGTAATATCTTCGCAAGAAAGCAATGCCATAATATGACCTCCGTTACTTACTGCAAAGCTGTCTTTAATACGTCAAGATTGGACCGCATAACATCCAGATAGGTCATTCCTTCCATGATCTGTTTTTCTGTAACAGACTGCAAAGAGTTCATGATAAGAATGTTCTGATCCTTTGTTTTAGTGCTTTCAATAACGGTTTCCGGAATCTTATGA
>JAHHTO010000018.1 GCA_020024595.1 Schaedlerella sp. | reverse complement strand
GGCTTCGGCAGGCGATGGTACGTTCAATTTCTTTTGCAAGAAATTCTACTGCAAGTTCGAAAGTTTCTGGTTTTATGGAATTGCCAAGATTAATGATATAAGGGGCATGAACGATAATCTCTTCGATTCCGTGTTCCTTCATGTATTCCCATGCCGGACCAATATTTAATTCACTGATTTCTTTGCGTCTTGTGTTCTGGGGAGCGCCCGTGTAGAACATAAATGTATTTGCACCGTAAGAAACGGCTTCTTTTGCAGAACCGAGTAGCATCTCTTTGCCGCTCATTCCAACGTGTGAACCTATTTTCATAATAAATATTACCTGACCTTTCGTGTGTTTTCATATAAGCAAGTGCCTTGGAGACGTATTTTGTCAGATATGCCGGAAGTATCGAGTGGTATATGACGAGTATTGCCTGTGCAAGGGAAACACTTGCTAGAATTCATTATAGATGATAAAATAGCAAAGGAAAAGTGAAATTATGAAAATATAGAAATACGGAGAGTGAACAAACGTGAAAACATTGTTAAATCTGATTACGAGAGAGATGGAGCAGGCGTTTCAGGCAGCAGAATATGATGCTTCTTACGCGAAAGTAACCTTATCTAACCGCCCGGATTTGTGTGAGTATCAGTGTAATGGTGCGATGGCAGCTGCTAAGGCATATCGGAAAGCTCCAATTATGATAGCGAATGATGTTGTGGCAAAGATACAGAGCAGTGACTATTTTGAGATGGTAGAAGCGGTGAATCCAGGATTTATTAATCTCAAAGTAAAGCCATCATTTGTAGCTGACTATTTAAATGAGATGGCACGAGATGAGAATCTTGGTGTGGAGAAAACGTCAGAACCGAAGATGATCCTAATAGATTACGGTGGACCAAATGTGGCAAAGCCGTTGCATGTCGGACATCTGCGTTCTGCAATTATTGGGGAGAGTGTGAAAAGAATTGCCCGCTTTAAGGGGCATAAGGTGATCGGGGATATTCATCTGGGTGACTGGGGTTACCAGATGGGATTGATTATTACGGAATTGAAGAAAAGACAGCCAGAACTTCCATATTTTGATGAATCTTTTGATGGTAAGTACCCGGAAGAAGCTCCGTTTACGATAGGAGAACTGGAAGAAATCTACCCGACAGCCAGTGCTTATGCAAAAGAACATGAAGAATATCGGGAACAGGCATTGCAGGCAACATTCATGCTACAGAATGGACATCGAGGATATCGTGCGATATGGAAGCATATCATGCATGTCTCGGTAGAAGATTTGAAGAAGAATTACAAAAATTTGAATGTAGAATTTGATCTCTGGAAAGGGGAAGCAGATGCCCAAAAATATATTCCAGATATGGTGAAAATGTTAAAAGATAAAGGGTATGCACATTACGATCAGGGGGCATTGGTTGTAGATGTGCAGGAAGAAGATGACAAAAAGGAAATCCCACCATGTATGATTTTGAAGTCTGACGGTGCAGCACTGTATGATACGACAGATCTTGCAACTTTGGTGGAGAGAGAACAACTGTATCAGCCGGATGAGGTTATTTATGTGGTAGATAAGCGTCAGGAACTGCATTTTGTACAGGTATTCCGTTGTGCAAAGAAGACGGGCATTGTGCGTCCAGAAACAGAATTGAAGTTCCTTGGGTTCGGTACGATGAATGGCAAGGATGGAAGACCGTTTAAGACAAGAGAAGGCGGTGTTATGCGTCTGGAAAATCTGATTCGTGAGATTGACGATGAGATGATGAAGAAGATTATGGACAATCGTACTGTAACAGAAGAGGAGGCAAAGGAGACGGCAGAGACTGTCGGGCTTGCAGCAATTAAATACGGAGATTTGTCTAATCAGGCATCGAAGGATTATGTGTTCGATGTGGATCGGTTTACTTCATTCGAGGGAAATACAGGACCGTACATTTTATATACGATCGTTCGTATTAAATCAATTTTGAATAAGTATAAAGAAACAGGATATTCCCTTGAAAATCTCCAGATTCGGGAAGCAGGCGGTGAGTTTGAGAAAGCATTGATGCTGGAAACTGCAAAATTTAATGAGATGCTAGAAGCTGTTTATGAAGAGACTGCACCGCATAAAATATGTGCGTATATTTATGATACAGCAAATGCGTTCAATAAGTTTTACCATGAAACGAAGATTCTTTCTGAGGAAAATGAAGAAAAAAGAGAAGGGTATATTGCGCTTTTGCAACTGACAAAAGAAGTATTGGAAACTTGTATTGATTTATTGGGATTTGAAGCTCCGGAAAGAATGTAAGACAGTGATTGAGACAGCGTTATGCCTGGAACTTTAAAGGGCAACAGAAAGATTATGCGGCTGAAACTTAAAGAAAGAGAAGTTTCGGCCGTTTTGTACTTGAAAGGATATCAATAAAAAGAATGACGAAAAAACTATTTTATGAAGACAGCCACAGAAAGACATTTACGGCTGTGGTGTTGGAATGTCATCCAGATGGCGAATATTACAGTGTAGTGTTGGATAAAACGGTATTTTTTCCGGAAGGTGGCGGACAGTATGCAGATACTGGTGTATTGGATGATGTCCGGGTTCTGGATGTGCAGGAGAAAGATGGTATCATCTGTCATATGACAGAGCGTGCGTTGGAGCCGGGAAGTACGGTAACTGGAATCATTGACTGGCAGGAACGGTTTATGAAGATGCAGCAGCATACAGGGGAGCATATTGTGTCCGGGTTGGTTCACGCCAGGTTTGGTTACAATAATGTTGGGTTTCATTTGGGGACAGCAGATTGCACGATGGATTTTGATGGTGAAATTACGAAAAAAGAGTTGCTTGAGATTGAACAGAAGGCAAATGAGGTACTTGTTCAGAATCTGGACGTGATAGTAACTTATCCATCAAAAGAAGAACTGGAAACCTTGAAATATCGAAGCAAAATAGAAATTGAAGGGCAAGTTCGGATTGTGACGATTCCTGGATATGATGTTTGTGCTTGCTGTGCGCCTCATGTGAACAAGACTGGAGAAATCGGTCAGATTAAGCTGACAAATGTACAGAGATACAAAGGAGGAGTACGTGTAACAATGTTGTGCGGATTTCGCGCACTTGCAGATTATAACCGCAAGCTGCAGGCGACGAGACAGATTTCATCAGCATTGTGTGTAAAGGAAGATGAGACTGCAGAGGGGGTGTGGCGATTGCAGGAGGAATGCGTGGAATTGAAACAACGTATGGTGAGCCTGCAGAAAGAGATTTTGAATTACAAAGTCAAAGAAGTGAATACAGAGGAAGAAGTTGTCTGTCTGTTTGAGCCAGAAATGGAGGGGGAAATGTCTCGCTTTTTGATGAATCTGGTACTAAAAGCAGGGCATCAGGTATGTGCCGTGTTTTTTGGAGCTAATGACGGGAAGTTTCGATATGTCATTGGAAGTGGAAGTGTTAATCTATGCGAGATGGTTCGTGAGATGAACGCAGAATTTGAAGGAAGAGGCGGTGGAAAGCCGGAGATGGTACAAGGTTCTTTGCAGGGAACAGAAGAAGAACTGAGGGTGTGGATTGAAAAAAATGCGAAAGCGAGGATATTAAAACATGAATAGAACACCACAGTCAAAACAATTTTGGAGAATTTTGGGTCCGATACTAATCTACTGGGGAATTCAGTTTTTGGCACAGATCCTTGTACAGACGATAATTATGATTACACATATGCAGGAAATTTTTGGGGTTATGCAGTCTCTGAATTCAGAAACATATATGGAACTGGTTACGCAGCTTTCGGTTATGTTGACAAAGATTATGTTGCAATACCAAAGTCAGATTTCAGCATTTATTGCATTGTGTACCATTCCGGTGGCTACCTTTTTGTTTTCCAGAGATCGTAAGATGGAAAAAGACGGTCAGCTTCTTGTGAATAAAAAAGCTCCGGGGGTGCAATATGCTTGGGTTCTGATACTTGGAATTGTATTTTCTTTGGGAGGGAATGTACTGTTGGCAATGAGTGGATTGGCAATGAAAGATACCTCCTATATTAGGGCATCTGCAGCGATTTATTCGGAAGGAATCGCAGTACTTCTTTTATGTCAGGGGATTGTCGTGCCAATTGCCGAGGAAGTGATGTTCCGGGGAGTATTGTTTCGACGATGCAGAGAACAGATGAGTTTCTGGGGAGCGGCATTTTCTGTAGCTTGCTTTTTCGCTTTTGTACATGGTACTGTTACGCAACTTATGTATACGTTGATATTAGGAATTTTTCTTGCTTATGTATACGAGAAGTTTGGGTCTTTGAAGGCACCTGTGCTGTTGCATATTCTTGTGAATGTGGTATCAATTGTGGCAACGAAGGCTGGGATACTTGTGTGGCTGTGTTCTTCGGTTATGAGAATGGCTATTTGTATCATTGGCTGCGCTTTTGTAGGAGCAGTAGCCTTTGTAAAAATTCAGAAAATAGATGAAAAACCGGAAATTCATGTAGATTGATAAAAAATATTGAAAATACAGAAAAAATGTTTTTGTTTTCTGGGAAATAAGGTATACTGTACTCATAAGACAGAATAGGGCGGTGAGATTTTTAAATATACAGCCCAATGGTCAGAATATAATATCCATATATGATAGTGGGTACGAAAGGAGTGGCGTAGATGACAGAAAATATTATCATTACGATTGGCAGACAATTTGGAAGTGGTGGACATGAAATTGGGAACCGGTTATCAAAACGGCTGGATATTCCGCTTTACGATCACAATCTGATTCGGATGGCGGCGAAGGAATTGAACATTACTCCGGAAATGGCAGAAAAGGTAGATGAGTCGATTTTGGAACACTATATGTCATCTGCAATTCTTGGCTCAGGGGAGTATATCATGTTTATGGACGGAAATGAATTTGAAGAGCCATTGAGTGATCAGGTATTTGCAATGCAGACTCAGATCATTCAAAAATTGGCAGAGCGGAGTTCCTGTATTATTGTGGGAAGATGTGCGGACTATATTCTGGGAGATTATTCCAATTGTATTAATGCGTTTATCTATGCCTATAAAGATGATCGTATTCGAAGAATCATGAAGTTGTACGATATGAACGAAAAGCAGGCATGGGATAAAATAAAAAAGGTTGATCGAACAAGGAAGGCATATTACGAAGAACATACAGAGCGTGACTGGGGAAGCATTGAAGCCCATCAGATGTTGTTTAATGCAAGTCTTCTAGGCCTGGATGGAGTGGTAGATGCTCTGGAAGGGGTTTACCGGAAGTGGAGTGAATCATAGTTAGAATGCCAAGAACAGCTGAAGGGGGCAGGTTCTTCCGGATTATAGGAAGAATCCTGCAATAAAGGTCACAAACGGGATTGTGACAAGAGAGAGTACGGTGGAAAAAGCAAAAATTTCTGAAGCATATTTGTAATTTTTTTGGAAACGGATTGCCATCATTGTCAAGGTGGTGGCAGTAGGGCACGCAGATGCAATCAAAATGGTATATGCAACAGTATATTCAATTTTGAATCCGACAAGAAAGAGGAGAACCGCCAATGGGAAGAGGATCAGTTTTAAGATACTGACCCAATAAATCTGAAAATTACTGAATATTTTTTTGAAATCAGCTTGTGCAACAGACAGTCCGGCAATGATCATAGCAAGTGGTGTATTCATATTTGAAACATAATTCATGGAATCCAAAAGTACTTCGGGAAGTCGGATTTGAAGGAAAAAGAGTAGAACGCCGACAGCAGTTCCAATAACCATCGGAGATGTTAACCCCTCTTTTAAACGTGCGAGAGAAAATTGTCCTTCCAGAAGTGCAAGTCCGTGTGTCCATGAGAGGATATTGAATACAGTCAGGTATGCAGTTAGATAAAAGACACCTTCACTTCCGAGTACGCTGTAGATAAGTGGGATGCCCATAAACCCACAGTTGGCATATACAGAACTGAAACGATCAATTGCATAATCGGCATTTCCATTTTGGCGAATTGAGATACGGGCGATTAGAATACCAATAAGATGAGCCGCCAGAGCCGCTACAAATGCCAACAGAAGTCCACGAACCAGTTTGGCATCGTAGTCTGTCTGATATGTTGTGATAATCAGACAAGGATTGACAATCATTAACAGCAGATTGGATAGATTACGATTTCCTTCTTGGTTCAATAATTTGATGCGATAGCATATAAATGCAAGAATGAGGATGAAAAGCATCTTTATAAGTTGATTAAAAATTAAAATAAACATATTCTCTTATCAATTCCTTTGTATATTTTCCTTTTAAGTTTTTTGATTTTACAAGTCTCCGATCAGAGGGAGCGGTTGATTCCAAGTTGTAGTTCTTCTGCCCATGATTGCAGATTGTAAGTATGTCCGTCAAAAAGTTTTAATATAACCCCACTGGGGTTTTCATCATTGGCGAAAGCATTGGCTTCGTCTGTGTCCACATGCATTGCCAGCCTGAATGAAGGGCTGACGCGTACTACTACATCTGAAAAAATCAGAGAACGTTCATAACTTGTAGTGATAACGAACACAATATCATTATCTTTGACGTGTGCACGAACTGCATCCAGAGGTGTCATATGGATGTGGCGCTTAGCAACAATCACACCTTTTTCCAGTTCAATTTGTCCATTTGGTCCGATTAAAATACAGCCCGGCGTATTTTCGATGTCGCCGGACTGGCGGATGACACTTGGAATACCTAGTTTGCGGGCATCGGTTACAGATATCTCAATCTGTGTTGCCGAACGGAAAGGCCCCAGTACAATGACATTTTCTAAATGGTTTTTTGGTCCGACAATTGTCAGCCGCTCTTTGCAGGCGTATTGTCCGGGCTGACTCAGTTCTTTTGTATAATGCATTTCAGAATCTAAACCAAACAAAGTTTCAAAATCTTTCTGTGAGAGGTGGATATGTCTTGCAGAAGTCTCGATTGGTATTGTTAAACTCATAAAATTCACCTCCAATGTTTCGAATGATGTAGATAGTACTGCTTAATCTTATATTAACAGCAGCAATATTGATGCTATATGATTTTAACAAAATGCACTCTATTTTTCAATAGAACGATTTTCTTTTGTGCAGGGTCGAGTTGTAATCCTGCGGAAAAATTAAGATATTTCCAAATGTTGACATGGAAAATATATAATGTTAATCTATTTTATAAGTATATTAATTTATATAAAGGATAAGAAATGATCAAGTTTGATAGAATCCTTCTTTTTTGATTTTATAGTGAAGCATAGGAGAAAGAAAAATGAAAAAGCGATTATTAGCTGTGTTTGTATCGATGGTACTATGTTTACAATCTCAGTTTACATTAGTGGCATATGCGACAGAAACAGTAGAAGCAGAGCCAGATCCGGTGGTCGTTGATGATGAGGAGAAGGTGGAATGTATTTGTGAAACTCCTTGCACCGAAGAAGTGGTGAACCAAGATTGTCCGGTGTGCAAGACAGAGAGCGCAGATTTAACAAAATGCCTAGGAACAAGAGAAGAAACAACTACAACAATGGATGAGGGGGAGAATCGTGTAGATAATTCGACTTTGCCAGAGAGTGAGGAGTTGGTAGAGGATGCAGCAGAATATGGTACTGTCGGTGACAGCTGGAACGAAGAAGTATCGGCGAATGGTAATAAGATAACTACATATATAAATGAAGATGAAGGGAATGTAAAAAGGACAATACATTGGACATTGGGAGTGGATCCGCCCAAAATGGGGGGAACAAATCCAGAGTTTAAAAAGCTCATTACAAATCAAGGAGGAACACATATTGAATATATAGCGCCATATGTATCAGGGAGAGGTTGGTATGATGCGAATAAAGCGATGAATGGAGATCAAAACTTATGCTTTGTAGCGGCGACAGCCAATTCTCTGCAGTGGTGGGTTGATAGAAATGAGGGGAATATTAGACAGTATTTAGATAGAAATCAAAACTATTCTCCCGAAAGAAGAAAAGCAGTAGAAGAGATACTAAATACAAAAGATATTGATCAGCATAATAGCCCTATATATAAAAAATATTTCAACATATTCAAAGATCGGCAAAAAGGTTACTGGCCGGATTTGCTGATCGCTCATTTTATCAACGGATACCCGATCGACCATGATGATGAAGGGACGATCGATCCAGACTTTACAGATGGTGATAATTTGTTGCTCAAAGGTCCTGACAGAAATGGAGGGTATTTTTTTGACATCTTTAAGAAAAATACATTGTCATATAGATATCAAACAATTAGTAATTATGGAGAATTAAAAAATCTTTTAAAAAAGATAGATAATGGTGAACTCTTAATGCTGACTTTTGCAATGTCACATGCAAACTCCCATGTTGTCACCCTTTGGGGGGTGGAATATAATGAGGCAGGAAATCCTGTAGCCGTTTATTATACAGATTCTGATGATATTGATTCGGTTGAGAACGGAATGAGAAGGTATAAACTTTATGAAAAAGGTGGTGTGCCTTACATTACTACGAATACAACAAATCAAAGCGGCAGCTTGGTGCAATCTATTAATACTCTTGTAATGGGAGATTCAAAAACATGGAATGATGGGATTAATGAGCTGGCCAAAGGAGATCAGCAGCCACCGACAGGATTGACATTAGACAGTGCTACAGAGGATAGTATTACATTGCAAGAAGTGGCAGTAAGCGACAAGGGTACAAAAGCGGAATATAGCAGTGACAATGGTCTAAACTGGAGGGATACCCCGAAGTTTGATGGACTAAAGCCAGGTACAAAATACACATTCTATGCTCGCTATAAGGGAAATGAAAATTATAAGCCCTCTGATAAAAGTCCAAGCTTAATTGCTTATACATTGCCTTCTATAACTACAGACAGACTTCCAAATGGTAAAGTAGGTGTGCGTTATGAACAAACATTGGTGGCTAATGTGGAGGCAGGAACAACGGTGACATGGAGTGCTCAGAGTAAGTTGCCTGATGGACTGACACTGGACGGAAATGGTACTATTAGTGGAATTCCTACAACACCTAGCGATGCCGCGATATCATTTAAGGTTAAAGCCACTGCAAATGGTGTGAGTCAAATGAAAGAAGTTCATATCATGATTGAGAAAGGCGCATCAAGCTTAGGAAATTTAACTGTGGAAAATGGCACGACGGAGACCAGTCAATTTGTTTATGGTGATACAATTATCATTGAAGGCAAGATCAGTGTATCAAAGCGACGGGGACTGACCAAAGCGGTAACATCACTGAAGAAAAATCAGATAGCACTTTTCATGGGAGACACTCAGCTTACACAACCAGTTGATGTTGGACAGGATGGAACGTTTCGGATTGCATATAATACAACTGACGATAGAATTACAGCGAGCAGTAGTGAGCAAACCCTTACTCTAAAATATGGGGGCAGTGATACATTGGATGCGGGTATTGCTCATGTGCACATCAGATTATCACCTAAAAGTATCAGAGGTGCTGACGTTACACTTACTGGTATAGATGATTTGGTTTATGATGGCAATGAAAAAGTACCTGTAATTGAAGTTAAGTTGGAGAATAAAGTATTAAATGCATCAACAGATTATGTAGTCAATTACTTTAATAGCTATGGTGGAGAGGGGAATCATACAAATGCCGGAGAAGTGACTGTTACGATTGTGGGCAAGGGAAATTATGGAGATTCTGTAATAGGAAACTTTACGATTAACAAAGCTTCAGCACCAGATATCCAATGGCCAACTGCAAGTGCTATTGAATATGGCCAAAGTTTAGCTGATAGTAAATTGACAGGTGGTAGTACAGAATTTGGTAGTTTTGTATGGGCAGATACAAGTATCATGCCACAAAGTGGAACAGGGTATTATATGGTATCTTTCATACCAAGTGAGGATACACAGAATAATTATGATGAAATTAGTGTTAAGGAACAGAATGTGGAAATCAATGTGGAAAGGGCAAATCCAGTCTTGGCACTAAAACCATCAGTAGAAAAGATATATGGTGGTGGAGAAGTTACCCTTACACTCACAGGATTGCCGGAAGGTGCTAGAGCAGAGATAACCTGTTCAGACACTGCCATAGCACTTAGTTCAAGTGGTGAAAACACTTGGAAAGTTATTTTGCCTGATAGCATTAAGACCTATACATTTCGTGCAATCTATCATGGCGATGCAAATTACAATGGTACAAAAACAGAATGTAAAATCGAGGTAGCTCCAAAATCGAATGATGATGGTTCATCAAGTGGTGGTAGTTCATCAAGTGGTGGTAGTTCATCAAGTGGTGGTAGTTCATCAAGCGGTGGTGATTCATCAAGCGGTGGTGATTCATCAAGCGGTGGTGATTCATCAAGCGGTGGTGGTTCATCAAGTGGTAGTGGTTTATCAAGTAATGGTGATTCATTAAATGGTGGTGGTTTATCATCGGCTAAACATGATAAGAATGAATACACATCTAAAATAAAAAAACCGGGAACCAAAGTACAGACTCCAACTACAGTGGCGCAAAAGGGAAAAAACAGTGCTATCGCAGTTGATAAGCCGAAAGATTCCGTTGAAAAAGCAAAATCTGATACAAGACAAGAAAGTGGCGTGAAAAACTCTGGTGAAACAATGGAAAACGCAGTATCTAAAGAGCAGGAAAAGAAAAATAATCTCGGCTTGCTAGTATTTCCAATTTTATTCATGCTGGCAGCAGTTGGTGGTGGTATCTGGTTTATGATACATAGAATTAAGCGATAATACAAAATTTACACAAAAAAAGAGGGCACAAAATCATCAAATCTGATGACTTTGTGCCTCTCTTTATTTTATGGTGTACTTAATCGTACACATTTTATGCATTTGAAACTGTCTTTTTGAAGTGTCACTTCGCTGTTTGTATATTCTAATCTGTTTTATTAATAAGTGCTATTAAAAATGGCTTAGGTGAAGAAATAGAATGATGATGACAAATTCTCTAATTTCATAAATTTTACATAATATGAAATTACCTGCAAATACTATTTTTACATCAAATGGGAAATCTTTTGTTGAGATATAGTATGTAGGAGGAATTGATTTATGAAAGCAACTGGTATCGTGCGACGTATCGATGATTTGGGACGGGTTGTAATTCCGAAGGAAATTAGAAGAACGCTTCGTATCCGTGAAGGAGACTCGCTGGAAATTTTTACAGATCGGGAAGGAGGAATAGTCCTAAAAAAATATTCACCTATGGGAGAACTCTCCTCCTTTGCAAAACAATATGCCGAAAGCCTGGCGCAGATATTGGGAGGAACAGTATGTATTACAGATAATGAGCAGATAATTGCGGCGGCAGGAGCAACAAAAAAGGAGTACCAAGATAAATTCATCCGAAAAGAACTGGAGAAAATATTACAGATGAGGGAGAGTGTGTGCGCAGTAAGAGGGAGCAAAGAATTTGTTGAAATTATAGAGGGAGCAGAAATGGCTGCTACAGAAGAAGTTGTTTGTCCGATAGTCTGTGAGGGTGATGTCATTGGGAGTGTTGTATTATTAAAGAAGGACGACAAGAAAAGATTCGGAGAAGAGGAGCGGAAGATTGCAATGATTGCAGCCACTTTCTTGGGAAAACAAATGGAACAGTAAAATTGAGGGGGCAGTATAGGTTCTATATCTTCCTTACGGTTCATAGATTGTAGAAATGAAATACATTGTGATATCGTATAAATTCATGGCAGGAAGCGGGGGAAGAGAATGAATGTGGACGGGGAAAACAATTCAATTCAATCTGGATGGAAGAAAAAATTAGTCTGGGTTTTGAAAGCTTTGTTATGCGCATATGTAATGACTGGGATTTTTCTGTTAGTGCTGACGTGTCTGCTTTATAAAATGAATCTGGATGAAAGTAAGGTGACAGCTGGAATCATTGTGATTTATGTGTTATCCACATTCATTGGCGGATTTGTAATCGGGAAAAAGTCCAAAGAACGAAAATTTCTGTGGGGTCTACTAATTGGTGCGCTCTATTTTACATTGCTATTCGTTGTATCTCTGGGGTTATATCGTTCCGTGCAAGGAAACGGTGCAAATGTGCTGACTACATTTTTAATGTGTGCAGGAGGGGGAATGTTGGGAGGTATGGTTTCATAAAAAAATACTTTTAAAACGATAGACAGTGTGGTATAATTATGTCACTAATATTGAAGTAATAGGAGGAAAATTGAGATGAAGCACATTAAAACACTGAATACTCAGACATTGAACCATACAGTAAAAAAAGGCGGATGTGGCGAATGTCAGACTTCATGCCAGTCTGCATGTAAGACTTCCTGTACAGTTGGAAATCAGACTTGCGAACATAAAAAATAATAAGGGAAAGCATTCATAACAATAAAACAAGAGTGACTTAAAAAGGCAGCGACCTCGTGCGCTGCCTTATCCTTGTTTTAAACAAGGATCGGCTGACATTGGTAGAAACAAGAGAATAGAAAGAGAGGTAACTGTTGTGATACATCAGTACCAGAATAATGGATATTATATTGTCCTGGATGTGAACAGCGGTTCTGTTCATGTGGTGGACAAGGCAGCGTATGATGTGATTGAATGTCTGGAAAAGCAGAATCCATGTCATACGGCGGAGACGTTGCTTACAGAAGACACATTCCGATATGTACTGGATACTCTGAAAGCAGAAGGAGAACAGATTGGCGAGGCTGAGGTGAAGGAGATTCTGGAGGCACTCAGTGAGTTGACAAAAGCAGGCCAATTATTCACACAAGATATTTATGAAGATTATATTGAAGAAGTAAAACAGAGAAAGACCGTTGTGAAAGCACTTTGTCTTCATATTGCACATGACTGTAATCTAGCATGTCGTTACTGTTTTGCTGAGGAAGGTGAATATCACGGAAGAAGAGCGCTGATGTCTTTTGAAGTAGGGAAGAAAGCGTTGGATTTTTTGATTGCCAATTCTGGAAGCAGAAGGAATCTGGAAGTGGATTTCTTTGGAGGAGAACCTTTGATGAACTGGCAAGTAGTCAAAGAACTGGTTGCTTATGGTCGGGAACAGGAGAAGCTTCATGATAAGCATTTCCGTTTTACGCTGACAACGAATGGCGTATTGCTTAACGACGAAGTACAGGAGTTTGTCAATAAAGAAATGGACAATGTGGTACTCAGTCTGGATGGAAGAAAAGAAGTGAATGATAAAATGCGCCCTTTCCGGAACGGTAAGGGAAGTTATGACTTGATTGTTCCAAAGTTCCAGAAGCTTGCAGAGAGTAGGAATCAGGAAAAATATTATATCCGTGGAACATTTACAAGAGAAAACTTGGACTTTTCTAAAGATGTGGAGCATTTTGCTGATCTGGGATTTGAACAGATTTCTATTGAGCCGGTAGTAGGAGAGGATACAGATCCATATGCGATTCGTGAAAGTGATCTGCCACAGATTTTTGCAGAATATGATAAACTGGCAAAAATGATGGTAGAACGTGAGCAAGCAGGGAAAGGATTTAATTTCTTCCACTTTATGATTGACTTAGAAGGTGGTCCGTGTGTGGCGAAGAGGCTGTCTGGCTGTGGTTCAGGGACAGAATATCTGGCAGTTACGCCATGGGGAGATTTGTACCCGTGTCATCAGTTTGTCGGAGAAGAAGATTTCTTGATGGGAAATGTTGAAGAAGGCATTGTGAAGCCTGAAATCGCAGATGCATTTCGCGGATGCAGTGTGTACTCCAAGGAAAAATGCAGGAGCTGTTTTGCTAGATTTTACTGCAGTGGCGGTTGTATGGCAAATTCTTATAAATTCCATCAAACCATCAACGATACATATGATGTAAGTTGTGAGATGGAGCGGAAGCGTGTGGAATGTGCGATTATGATGAAAGCGGCTTTGGCAGATAAAGGAGAGGAAGAGTAATAATGAATAACATGAAAAAAAGCAGAGGTGTCCTCAACCTGATTTTGATTGCTGTATTGATAGCGGTATTGGGATTTACCACAGTTAGTGGATGGGGGAAAGGCAAGTCAGGTGCGGCAAAGAATATTAATCTCGGTCTGGATTTGGAAGGTGGAGTCAGTATCACATATCAGGTGAAGGGAGAGACTCCTTCTGAAAAGGATATGGCAGATACAATCTATAAACTGCAGAAGCGTGTAGAACAATATAGTACAGAAGCAACTGTATACCAAGAAGGTGACGATAGAATCAGTATTGAAATTCCGGGAGTGTCGGATGCCAATAAGATTCTTGATGAACTGGGACAGCCGGGTTCTCTATACTTTATATCCGAGAAAGACAGTAAAGGTGAGCTGAACTATTTACAGGTTGGAAACACCGGAGATACGGCAAAGGATTTTGTTTTAAATAAGAGTATTGAGGAACTCCAGAAAGATGGATCTGTTGTATTGACAGGTACAGATATCAAGAGCGCGGATGCAGAGTCTTACAGTGATCAGAGAACCAATGAGACAAAGAACGTGGTCTCACTGGAATTAAATAAAGAAGGAACTGAGAAATTTGCAACTGCTACAAAAGAAGCAAAAGAAGCAGGAGAAAGTATTGGTATCTATTACGATGGTGGTTTTGTCAGCGTACCGAATGTTAATGCAGAAATCAAAGATGGTCGTGCAATGATTGAAGGAAAGATGTCGTTTGAAGAAGCTGATAAGTTGGCTTCCACCATTCGTATTGGTGGACTAAATCTGGAATTGGAAGAACTTCGTTCTAACGTAGTTGGTGCGCAGCTTGGTGAAGCAGCAATTAAAACCAGTTTGATAGCAGGAGCAATCGGACTGGCAGTGGTATGTATTTTTATGTGTTTCGTATATTTGCTTCCGGGACTGGCTTCCAGTATTGCTCTTTTAAGCTATACAGGGTTGGTTCTGGTTCTGTTAAATGCATTTGATATTACACTGACACTGCCCGGAATTGCAGGTATCATCCTAGGGATTGGTATGGCGGTAGATGCCAATGTCATTATATTTGCCAGAGTGAAAGAAGAGCTTTCTGATGGAAAATCTGTTCGTTCCTCTTTGAATGCAGGATTTAAGAAAGCGATGTCAGCAATTCTGGATGGTAACATTACAACATTGATCGCGGCGGCAGTGTTATGGGGACTTGGAAGTGGTACTGTGAAAGGATTTGCACAGACACTGGCACTAGGTATTGTGGTTTCTATGTTCACGGCACTTGTCATTACACGTGTGATTATTTATTCCTTTTATGCGGTGGGAATCCGCAGCCAGAAGGCATACGGACATCCCAAAAAAGAAAGAGAGCCAATTAACTTCCTTGGAAAGCGGAAAATGTTTTTGGGAATTTCCATTGCGGTTATTCTTGTCGGTTTTGTGGTTATGGGTGTGAATGTATCCCGCGGTGTAGGAGCGTTGAATTATAGCCTGGAATTTAAGGGAGGAACTTCCACAAATATTACATTTACGGAAGACTATACATTGGAGGAGATTGATCAGAATATTGTACCTCTGATTGAAGATGCAACCGGAGATAAGAATGTGCAGGTACAGAAAGTTGAAGGAACGAATGAGGTAATCTTTAAGACACAGACTCTGGACTTAGACAAGAGAGAAGCGTTTAATAAGATAATGGTTGACAACTTTCATGTAGATGAGAAGACAATTACCACAGAGAATATCAGTTCTACCGTAAGCAATGAAATGCGCCAGGACGCGATTGTAGCTGTTCTGATCGCAACGATTTGTATGTTGTTATATATATGGTTCCGATTCAAAGATATCCGGTTTGCAACCAGTGCAGTAGTAGCTCTTGTTCACGATGTGCTTGTTGTGTTGACGTTCTATGTAGTTGTGAGAGTATCTGTCGGAAATACGTTTATTGCATGTATGTTGACGATTGTAGGTTACTCCATCAATGCGACGATTGTTATTTTTGACCGAATCCGTGAGGAATTGAAAATAAAGAAGCGCGGAGAAAGCCTGGATTTGCTGGTTAATAGATGTATTACGAGAACACTGACAAGAAGTATTTATACATCACTGACAACATTTATCATGGTTGTGATTCTATATGTACTAGGTGTAAGTTCGATCAAGGAATTTGCCCTTCCGCTGATGGTAGGCATTATCTGTGGAGCATATTCTTCTGTATGTATTACAGGTGCACTGTGGTATATCATGAAGACTCGCTTGGAGAAGCAGGGGAGAGAAGCTGTAAAGTAAAAAACGGAATGTTTCGTTGTTTTATAAAAAAGAGAGGATTTCCAAGTGAGAGGTAATCTTCTCTCTTTTTTATTAATTGATTGTATTTGTGGTATCCTATGCAGATCTTAGAGTGACAGCCGGGCTTGTTTCTTTATAGATAATGATTGTATAATAGTGTCATGTGAATGTAGATATTGTGGAGGAAATACGGAAATGGAAAAGTGGTTTGTTACAATGAAAAAGGCGGATTTTGCGTCAATTGGAGAGAAGTATCAGATTTCTCCGATTCTTGCAAGACTGATTCGAAATCGAGATGTAGTCGGTGATGAGGCAGTGGACTTCTATTTGAATGGGACAATAGCAGATTTGTACGATGGAATGTTGATGAAGGATATGGACCGTGCAGTGGCGATTTTGTCTGAGAAAATCGGTAGTGGAGATGCCATCCGTGTTATCGGAGATTATGACATTGATGGGGTGAATGCAACGTACATCCTGCAAGAGGGGCTGTCACAGCTTGGAGCAGATGTGGATACAGATATTCCAGACAGAATCAAAGATGGATACGGACTGAACAGGCAGTTGATCGACCGTGCGATTGAAGACGGAATCAATACGATCATTACATGTGATAACGGAATTGCGGCGCTAGAAGAAATTGCATACGGTAAAGAACAAGGACTGACGATCATTGTGACAGATCATCATGAAATTCCATTTCTGGACGCGGGAGGAGAAAAAGAATACCTGATTCCGCAGGCAGATGCGGTTGTAGACCCACATCGTCCAGATTGCGAGTATCCGTTTAAAGGTCTGTGTGGTGCGGCAGTTGCTTATAAAGTGGTGGAAGCTTTGTATGAGGTAATGCAAAGGGATGTGGATGATATTGATTATCTAATGGAAAATGTAGCAATAGCGACGGTGGGGGATGTGATGGATTTGCGGGGGGAGAACCGTGTGTTTGTCAAACAAGGACTAGAAATGTTAAAACGTACAAGGAATGAAGGATTAAAGGCGCTGATAGAATGTACGCAGGTTCCGGTGGAGCGGCTTAATGCCTATCATATTGGTTTCGTATTGGGACCATGCATCAATGCCAGTGGACGTTTGGATACGGCAAAACGTGCACTGGGGCTTTTATGTGCGCAAAACCGCAGGGACGCTGTGATGCTCGCAGAGGATTTGAAAGCTCTCAATGATAGCCGAAAAGAAATGACAGAAAAAGGTGTGGAACAGGCAATCGAACAGATTGAAACTACTTCGTTGAAAGAGGATAAGGTATTGGTGGTGTATCTGCCGGAATGTCATGAAAGTATAGCAGGTATCATTGCCGGCAGAATTCGGGAGCGATATTATCGACCGGTATTTGTGCTTACGAAGGCAGAAGACGGTGTCAAAGGTTCTGGGCGCTCTATTGAAGCGTATAATATGTTTGAAGAAATGTGTAAGTGCCGGGCATTGTTTACCAAGTTTGGTGGACATAAGTTGGCAGCAGGATTGTCTCTGGAAGAAGAGAATGTGGAACGTTTTCGACAAGTGATCAACGAACTTGCAAATCTTACAGAAGAGGATATGACGGAAAAGGTGTCTATTGATATGCAGCTTCCTCTTTCTTATGTGACAGAAGGTCTTATTGATGAACTGGAACTTCTAGAACCATTTGGTAAAGGCAATCCGAAACCTCTTTTTGCAGAGAAGAATTTAAAAGTAATTCAGCCACGGATTATCGGAAAGAACCATAATGTATTGAAGTTTCAAGTGGAAGACCGCAGCGGAAATCGAATGGAAGCGGTCTATTTCGGAGAGGTGCAGGAATGTTTGAAGACGATGGAGCAGAGTGTCGAGATGTCGTTTACATACTATCCGTCCATAAATGAGTATAAGGGGCGGAAATCCATGCAGATAATAGTGGTCAATTATCAAAAAAATTTGTAATGTATGTCATCTGTGAAGTTTTATTGAAGAAATTCATTAATTGTGATAAGCTTGTCATAAGCAACATATCTGCAGATAAAGTGGATATGAAAGAAGGAGAGATGACCTATGCGAATCATTAAAGCAAAACAATTGACTCATGAAACATTTGCACCATTTGGAACCTTTTATTCTATGACAACTCCAGAAGGTTATGCGCTTCAGGGAGACATTCACCGTTTCTTTCCAGACAGAATCAGTGAGACTTATATGACGAGGGTGGGATTTTCTCCGATTCTTGTAAAGAAGCCGGAGGCTATGAAGATTACACAGGTAGAATATCATAATACAACACCGGAAATGATCCTTCCATTAAACGATGATATGATTATCCATGTAGCTCCGGCTTCTGCAGGTATACCGTTGCCGGATATGACGAAGGCTTTTATTGTACCAAAGGGAACACTGGTGAAGATCAACACTGCGATCTGGCATCTGGCACCTCTTCCGGTACATGAAGAAGAACTGCAGGCAATGATTATTTTGCCGGAGTGTACGTATGTAAATGACTGTACGGTGGTAGATTTGAAAGAAGACGAGCAGTTTGAGATTGTGCTGTGAATCTTGCATAAAAAATGCTATACTAAAAAATAAAATGCATCTCATGCATAATACTCTGAAACGATCAGAGATTAAAATATTTTACAGGAAGAGAAGCGGGGGGATACTGATATGTCGGGAACACCAGAATATGCATTACTTAATAAAAATCTCGAAATTGTGGACGGTCATTCAGTGAAAGCACCGGAAGATTATCAGGATCCGGAAAAGCTATATCAGGCGTTGACTGACAGAGTGAGAAAGTACCATCCATCGGCGGATATTTCTATGATAGAAAAGGCTTATAACTTGGCTTTTGAAGCACACAAAGATCAAGTGCGAAAGTCTGGTGAGCCATATATTATCCATCCATTGTGGGTGGGGATTATTCTTGCAGATTTAGAGATGGATAAAGAAACGATTGTAGCAGGAATGCTTCATGATGCGGTTGAAGATACGGAAATGACATTGGAGGATGTGAGCAGGGAGTTTGGTGAAGAGGTTGCGCTTCTGGTGGACGGAGTGACCAAACTTGGACAGCTGTCTTATTCTCAGGATAAACTGGAGATTCAGGCAGAGAATCTGCGGAAGATGTTTCTTGCAATGGCAAAAGACATTCGTGTCATTATCATCAAGCTTGCAGATCGATTACACAACATGCGGACACTGGAGTTTATGCGTCCGGAGAAGCAGCAGGAGAAAGCTAGAGAGACGATGGATATTTATGCGCCGATCGCACAGCGTCTCGGAATTTCCAAGATTAAGATTGAACTGGATGATTTGTCGTTGAAATATTTGCAGCCGGAAGTTTTTCAGCAGTTGGTACAGGATTTGAACGACCGGAAGACCAAACGGGAAGAATTTGTGCAACAGATCGTGGCAGAAGTTTCCAAACATATGAAAAATGCAAATATTCAAGCAAAGGTCTATGGACGTGTGAAGCATTTCTTCAGTATTTATAAGAAGATGGTGAATCAGAATAAGACGTTGGATCAGGTATATGATTTGTTCGCTGTGCGGATCATTGTGGATTCGGTAAAGGACTGCTATGCGGCTCTGGGAGTGATTCATGAGATGTATACACCGATTCCGGGGCGTTTTAAGGACTATATTGCCATGCCGAAGATTAATATGTATCAGTCTCTCCATACGACTCTGATGGGACCGTCAGGGCAGCCGTTTGAGATTCAGATTCGTACGGAAGAGATGCATAAGACGGCTGAATATGGTATTGCGGCACACTGGAAGTATAAAGAAGGCAACGATGCGGCAAAGAGTATGCAGTCTCAGGAAGAGAAGCTGAACTGGCTGCGCCAGATACTGGAGTGGCAGCGGGATATGTCTGACAACAGAGAGTTTTTAAGTCTGTTAAAAGGAGATTTGGATCTGTTCGCCGAGGATGTATATTGCTTTACGCCAAATGGAGATGTGAAGAATCTGCCAAATGGCTCTACGCCGGTGGATTTTGCTTATGCCATTCATAGTGCTGTAGGCAATAAAATGGTTGGTGCAAGAGTTAATGGGAAATTAGTAAATATTGATTATAAGATTCAGAACGGCGATCGTATTGAGATTTTGACTTCTCAGAATTCCAGAGGACCGAGCCGTGACTGGTTGAATATTGTCAAAAGTCCGCAGGCGAAGTCGAAGATTAACCAGTGGTTTAAGAAAGAGTTTAAAGAAGAAAATATTATACGTGGTCGAGAGCTGATCCTAGCATATTGTAAAGCAAAATCTGTTAATTTAAGTAAGATACTAAAGCCTAAATATCAACAGAGTGTACAGCGAAAATACGGTTTCAGAGACTGGGATGCCGTGATGGCGGCAATCGGTCACGGTGGGTTAAAGGAAGGGCAGGTTGTGAACCGTCTCGTTGAAGAATACGAGAAGGAACATAAGAAGGAGATTACAGATGAGACGATTCTTGCGAAATTGTCCGGAGCCGGTAATCAGACTGTGCATGTCGGCAGATCTAAGAGTGGAATTGTAGTCAAGGGGATTGACGATATGGCGGTTCGATTTTCTAAATGTTGCAATCCGGTGCCGGGAGATGAAATTGTAGGATTTGTGACCCGTGGAAGAGGAATGTCGATTCATCGGACAGATTGTGTCAATATGTTGCATCTTTCAGCAACAGAGCGAGAACGTCTGATTGATGCAGAATGGGAAAACAATGATGACAATGAGAATGTAGGAAAGTATCTCGCGGAACTAAAAATGTATGCAAATGATCGTCAGGGACTTTTGATGGAGATTTCTAAGATTTTTACAGAAGCGAAGATTGATGTGAAATCTATGAATGTTCGTACGAGTAAAAAGGGAACAGCAACACTGGAGCTAGGTTTTATCGTGCGTGGACGTGAGGAATTGAACAGATTGATAGAGAAGCTGCGTCAGCTAGAGGGTGTTATGGATATTGAGAGGACGGCGGGGTAGAAAAATGAAGATAGAAAAGTTTGTAATTGGAATGGTTTCAACGAATTGTTATCTTGTAACAAATGAAGAGACCAAGGAAAGTTTTCTGATTGATCCGGGGGTATATCAGGAAGAAATTGTTTCACATATTAAGGATCAAGGGATAACCGTACAGGCTATATTGCTGACACATGGACATTTTGATCATATTATGGGAATTGATGGATTTCTTCAGGAATTTCCAGTTCCGGTGTATGCGCATGAAGAAGAGAGAGTGCTGTTGGAGAATGCTTCGTATAATGCATCTTCCATGTATGGGGAAGGCTATACTTTTTCAGGAGCAACGTATGTGAAGGACGGGCAGATTCTGGAAGTTGCGGGTATGAAAGTTCAGGTCATTTATACACCGGGACATACTATTGGTGGATGTTGCTATTATCTGGAAAAAGAACAAGTATTATTCAGTGGTGATACATTGTTTCAGGAATCCATTGGTCGTGCGGATCTGCCGACCGGAAGTGCGAGTAAGCTGGTGCGTTCTGTGAAAGATAAGCTTTTGGTATTGCCAGAGAATGTGAAGGTATATCCGGGGCACGAAGCAATGACAACCATCGAAATGGAGAAAAAATATAACCCATTTATATGAGATAAGAAGGGTACATCATGATAGAAATTATCTGTAAAGAAACACTGTATACCTACAATGCATATCATGTCACGAAGGCGTTCTTCCCAGATACAGAGATTTGTCAGCGTGTGGATGAGAAGCAAGAACCTCTTTTAAAGCTAGTGCTTAACAGGGGCTCTTGCTTTTCCGTTGATGAAAGTCAGGTAACAGGTTGTTCTGGTAGGATTTTAGAGACAGAGACTGCGAATGAAGGAGAAATGCAGGAAAAGAAACGTAGGATGACGAGGCTTCTTTACCAGTATTTGAGTGAGTATACTGGAGAAGAGCTTGCCTGGGGAATGTTAACAGGTGTTCGTCCGACAAAGTTAGTGATGCAACGAATGGAAAAGAATATAGGCGCAAAAGAAATAGTACAATTTCTAAAAGAAGAATATTATGTCTCGGACGAGAAAGCAAATCTGGCGGTTCAGATTGCAAATCGAGAAAAAGAATTGTTGGAAAGGCTACATTCAGATGGATTTAGCCTGTATGTGGGGATTCCATTTTGTCCAAGCATCTGTTCTTATTGTTCTTTTAGTTCTTCTCCGATGAGTATCTGGAAAGAACGGATGAATGAGTACTTGGAAGCTTTATGTAAAGAGATTCGTGCACTTGGGAAGATGGCAGCAGGAAAGCAAATGGATACGATATACATTGGCGGAGGGACACCAACTTCCTTGAGTGCAGCACAGTTGGAACGTCTGCTCACGACGATAGAGGAGGCATTTCCGGTATCGAGTTTATTGGAATATACGGTAGAAGCTGGCAGACCGGATAGCATTACGCGAGAGAAGCTGGAAGTGATTCGGAAGCATCCAGTGACGAGGATATCTGTGAATCCTCAGACTATGCAGCAGAAGACGCTGGATCGGGTCGGACGAATGCATACGGTACAGGATGTGAAAGATATTTATTATATGGCAAGAGCGCTGGGATTTGATAATATCAATATGGATCTGATTGCCGGACTTCCGGGTGAGACGGCAGAAGATATGCAGGATACCTTGTATCAGATCGAAAAACTGCGACCGGATAGTTTGACGGTACATTCGTTGGCGATCAAGCGGGCGACGAGACTTAGCCGAGAAGGTCATCATTCGATTCACGATCAAATTGCACGGATGATAGAAGACAGTACCAAAGCTGCAAAACAGATGGAGCTTCTTCCTTATTATTTATATCGTCAGAAAAATATTGCCGGTAATTTTGAAAATGTTGGTTATGCAAAGGTTGACAAAGCCGGAATATACAATATACTTATTATGGAAGAAAAACAGACAATTCTAGCTGCGGGAGCAGGTGCCAGTACCAAGATTGTACTGGCAGAAAAAAGACGTCTGAACAACGGAAAAGAGACGAATCTGATTCGAGTTGAAAATGTGAAGAATATTGAGGCGTATATAAGCCGGATAAATGAAATGATAGAAAGAAAAGGAGAATGGTTATGGCGTTAAAAAAGAAACCGGTTACCGGGATGAAGGACATGATGCCGGAGGAGATGGAAATTCGTGATTATGTGATTTCCTTAATTAAGGATACTTACAAGGCGTTTGGTTTTTCCTCTATGGAGACTCCGTGTGTGGAGCATATTGAGAACCTGTGCAGTAAGCAGGGGGGAGATAATGAAAAGTTGATTTTTAAGATTTTAAAGCGTGGTGAGAAGTTGAAGTTAGACCAGGTTCAGGAGGAGGCAGATCTGGTAGATGGTGGTCTGCGTTATGATCTGACTGTTCCATTGTCGAGGTATTATGCAAATAATGCAAATGAATTGCCCTCCCCGTTCAAAGCATTGCAGATGGGAAATGTATGGCGGGCGGACCGTCCACAGAGAGGAAGGTTCCGTCAGTTCATGCAGTGCGATATTGATATACTGGGTGAGCCTTCCAATCTGGCGGAAATTGAGCTGATTCTGGCAACCTCTACACTGCTTGGTAAACTGGATTTTCATAATTTTACCATTCGTATTAATGATCGCCGGTTTTTAAAGGCAATGGCAGCCTACAGTGGATTTGCAGAGAGTGAATATGACCATGTTTTTATCACTTTGGATAAAATGGACAAGATTGGATTGGATGGAGTACAGAAAGAATTAGAGGAGAATGGTTATGAAAAAGAAGTAATTCATAAGTATCTCCAGATTTTTGAAGAGATTACAAATGATGTGGAGGGAGTACGTTGGTGTAAAGAGAAACTTGCGGGTTATCTTCCAGAAGATGCAGCAGAGTCGTTAGAGATGATTATTACCAGTGTGGAGAGTGCGAAAGAAGCAGAATTTGAAATCAGTTTTGATCCAACACTTGTGAGAGGAATGTCCTATTATACAGGAACCATTTTTGAAATATCCATGGATGAATTTGGAGGTTCTGTAGGCGGCGGTGGTCGTTATGATGAAATGATCGGAAAGTTTACCGGACAGAATACTCCGGCAGTCGGATTTTCTATTGGATTTGAGCGGATTGTTATGTTGTTGTTGGAGCGTGGATATCAAATCCCGACAAAACGACAAAAGAGAGCGTACCTTCTGGAAAAGAAATTGCCGCAGACAGAATTATTACATGTACTGGAACAGGCAAGGAAAGACCGTGCAGAGGGGTTGCAGGTTATGATTGCCAATATGAAAAAGAATAAGAAGTTCCAGAAAGAGCAGTTAGCTCAGCAAGGATATACGGATATCGTGGAAGTATACTGTGAGAAACAGTGAT
Source organism: Schaedlerella sp. (assembly GCA_020024595.1). Taxonomy (GTDB): domain Bacteria; phylum Bacillota; class Clostridia; order Lachnospirales; family Lachnospiraceae; genus Schaedlerella. The sequence goes on along the minus strand of JAHHTO010000018.1, from coordinate 218 downwards.
ATTACGAAAATTGTATTAAAATAACAGAGAATAGAAAAGAGGAAAAATCATGGCAGAGTCAATGAAAGGATTACATCGAACTCATCGTTGCGCGGAACTTTCTGCGGCAAACACGGGGGAAAAGGTGACTATAATGGGATGGGTACAAAAAAACCGCAATAAGGGTGGACTGGTATTCGTGGATGTTCGTGACCGCTCTGGAATTATTCAGGTTGTAT
>JAHHTO010000179.1 GCA_020024595.1 Schaedlerella sp. | reverse complement strand
AGAATCACACTGTCAGAATTGAACATGCTTGCCATATTATAAATAGATATAGCCAGCGGCTGCAGCATTTCTCTCACTTCTTTTTCCTGTAACTCTCCCTGTTTCATACATGGTTTGATATACGCCTCGAGACATCCTTGTCGTCCACACTTACACATTTTCCCATTTGGAATTACAATCTGATGTGCAATCTCCATGATTCCATTCCCATCTAAAATTTTGCCTCCCACAGATACTGCCATACCAATGCTTTTATCAATGCGAAAAAGCAACACACTATCACTGCATTCTTTTTCAAGTCTTGCATAGAGCATGCAATTAGGATCATGTTCTACGAATACATCTACACGAAATGCCTCTTCTAAAATCTGTTGAATCGGAATATGATCCCAATCAAGGCAATCCGGGAATTTTACCGACACTCCCTTTTCCGCATCCACGATTCCCTGCATTGCCACTCCAATTGCAAGAATCTCATCCTTTTGAAATTCCTCAAAAATCACTCTTGTAAAATTCAAAATTTCTACAAGTAATTCCTCACTGTTCTCAAATTCAATTTCTGTAAAATACTCCTTCAAAACATCCCCACATAGATTCATCACATATGCACTGAAACCACTCCTATTAATATCCAGTCCAATCACAAAATGCTTTGTTTTATTGACGCTGATTACATTGGGAATTCTTCCTCCACCTGAGCTCTTTTCACTCTTTTCTTCTACAATATATTCATTTTCAAACAGTTTATTTACAATTTTTGTCATTCCGCCCCAACTAAGTCCTGTAATATCCGAAATCTGCTTTCTTGATACTTCACCACAGTTTCTTATTACGTTTAAAACACTGGAGCAGTTGACGTTACTCATCTCTTCTAAGCCGATATATCTTTTCACGCTTTTCTCTCTTTCTTTGCCTCAGTTATTTCTCACATCTCCCCAGAAGAACAAAGCCACGGTTCCCGGACCGGTGTGACTTCCTATTGTCGTTCCCACATCATTAATTTCCACCTTCCCGCACAAGTTTGGAAATCGTTGTTCTACCAATTCAGCCACTTTTTCTGCCTCTTCCATACAGTCTGATTGTGAAATATAACACTTATCTGAATAAGATAGCCCATCCTGAGTATGCTTTGCCATCTCATCGACAATCGCATGAATCACTTTATTCTTACCTCGAATCTTTTTCCTCGGAATCAGATGACCTTCCTTGTCCATATTTAAAAGAGGACAAATTCCCAACGCACCTCCAAACCATCCACTTGCCTTAGAGATTCTTCCCCCCTTTACATAAAAGGTGAGATCTGTCGAAAAGAACCAATGATGCATTTCCAACTTATGCATTTCTACCCAGTTGTATAGCGTTTCAATATCCATTCCTTGCGAACGAAGCTGCGATAACTTGTCCATTATCAAGCCATAGCCTGATGATGCTCCAAGAGAATCTACAATATATATTTTTCTATCTGGATATTTTTCCTGCAAGTTCATTTTTGCGATATTTGCAGAATTCACAACACCGCTAAGTCCGGAAGAGAGACAAACATGTAGAATATCCTTTTCCTGTTTTAAAAACTTTTCAAAATATTCTTCAAACTCCTCTGCATTAACCTGAGATGTTTTTGTCTCTGCACCATTCTGCATTGCTTGATAAAACTCATGAAATGGCAACGATTTCCCCAGATCATCAGCATATGGAATTCCGTCCAACTCATAATGAAAACAAATGTATTTTACATCAATATCTTTGAAGTGTTTTTCTGTCAGATCGGCTGTCGAACAACAGCTGATAATGTAATCAGATTTCATACATTTTCTCCTTCCATTTCATATTATATTATGTATGTTACGAATTGTAACATACACAATATTATCTTTCAATACAGGTAACTCTAACTGTTGCAAACCACCTGTTTTTGTTTATGAGGATAATCAAACTTTTATCCTTTCATTAAAACCCATTTTTTTCTTCTCATCCCCTGCAGGATTTATAAAGCAATAACACACTCAAAAGCCAACGCCAAATATTTTTCGGCATTGGATAATCCATATTCTGTTAAATCACGTGGCTCCCACTCAGTACTATCTAAATTATCTGCGCCATATAAAAATTGTGCAAAAGGTATTCCACGAAATTGTGTCACAGCTAAAGCAGCAGCACATTCCATTTCGACACAAAGGCAACCCATTTCTTTTCTTTCTGCAATGACGGACTCTGTTTCTCGATATATTGCATCTGTTGTCCAAGTTTTTCCTTGTATATAGGAGTACCCACATTTTTCAAGGCAACTCACTATTTTACGAATACTATTCTTGTCGGCATACACTTCATTCGCTCTTTCTAAATAATGATAGCTTGTGCCCTCATCGCGAACCGCGGATGTCGGAATGATGATTTTATCGTCAGCTGAACGTTCTAAAATCCCACAACTTCCAAACAACACTACTTTTTTCGCACCTAAAGCAATGATTTCTTCTATTCCTGCAACACAGGCAGGCGCACCTACTTTTGATAAATAAAAAGCAATCGGTGTGTCTTTATAAATAATTCGGTAAATAGGTACACTTCCATTCGCAGTGTATAAATGGCTGATGATCTCTACACTATTTAAAGAAGCAAACTTATTTATAACTCCTTCCGAAAATGTAGAAACACATAATTCGGGAAACAACGAATTTTGTTTCGTAAAATCTTCTGGATTAATAAATGCTCTTTTTTCTTTTGGATATTTTTGAAAGACAGTTCCCATAATGCACCTCCTAAACCAGTAATACTTTTTTTATGTGGGCAATAATCCTCGATGGTATTTGTTCATCCAAAGGAAGAATGGTGCTATACATACGCACTCCCTGATATGAAAAGAGAATAATATCTATAATCTCTTTACAATCTACATCCTTAAACTCCCCTCGTCCTATTCCATAGGTCAAAAATGTACTCCACATATCTACGGAGTATTGATATTGCTTCAAAAGTAAATTATCTTGCTTGTCTGAAAAATTCTCACTGAAAAACTCATAAATCGCCACACTTAAAGATGTCTCATTATCCAACATTTCCTGACGGTAGCGTTCTAAAATCTCATCAAGGATTTGGGGAGCTGGCAGCCCTGCATCCATCTTCTCCGACAATTCATCGTCCTGTACACTCATAAGTTCATTTACAATTTCAGAGAAAATCTGTGTTGTACTGTCATAGTGTCTATACAAGCCCCCTCTACTCAGACCAGTCGCAAAACAAACATCCTTCATAGTGACATTTTTAAATCCTTTTTGAGCAAACAAGTATGTAGCTTTTTCTCGAATGTCCTTTTTCGTTTCCTCTCCTTTTTTTCCCATATTCCGCCCTCCATTAGCGACACAAGTGTCGTTAATCAGATTATACGACACTTGTGTCGCTTTGTCAAGAAAACGTATAAAGAACCATATTCTCTATTATATAATTCTTACTGTACCTTTTATTTTTGACAAAAAATAGGCGCTCATTTCTGAACGTCTATCATAAGCGTTCTTTATCCAAAATCATTCACATAAATCAATCCCCCCTTTCTGGGTAAGAAAAAAGCAGTCAATCCTAAGACTAACTGCTTTGTATAGAAACCAGTATTTAGTTATCGTGAAAAAGAACAGCTAATTTACAACAAACTTAATAGTTCTTCATGGATATATCCATTCGTTGCTACTACACTACTTCCCTTTCTCGGTTCAAGAGTTCTCCCCATAAAATCAGTTACCTTTCCACCAGCTTCTTGAATTAAAAGCATACCAGCAGAATAATCCCAAGGGTTCAAATATATCTCAAAATACCCTCCTTGCCTACCACAAGCGGTATATGCCAGTTCTAGTGCAGCAGAACCAATTCTGCGGACATCTTGACATTGACCGAACACCCTGCGAAAACGAGTAAAGTTTTCATCAGCCAGTTCTCTTTTCGCTGTCCCTATTCCAATTATCGTGTCAGATAGTTTTTCTGAATTTGAAACGTGTATAGGGTGTCCATTCAAGAATGCTCCTTTTCCCTTAATTGCTGTAAATATTTCTTCATGGAAAGGGTCATATACAATTCCCATAACAATTTCTTCTTTGTGGCAAAGTGCTAAAGATACAACACTATGTTGATAGTCGTGCATCAAATTTGTTGTTCCGTCAACAGGGTCTAAAATCCAAAAACTATCTGCTTTCATTTCCTGCAATCCAGTTTCTTCTCCAAGAAACTGAATATCTGGTGCAAGAATAAACAACTTTTCCTTTAAGAAATTTTGCACAGCAATATCCACCTGCGTCACATAATCTGCAAGTCCTTTCTCTTTAACATGAGCAACCATTTCACGGTTCTTTATTAAATCTTTTGTCAGTTTTACTAATTCTATTATTTTCTGAATATCCATATACCATGCCTCCTTTTTTCTTAACATATTCATATTATAGCAATTGCTCACACCTGCCACAATGAAAATCTATTCAGCAAGCCTATTTTTCAGCTGTCCCTGCGGTATATGGTTCTGTGGGTTGCCTACGTTCTGATTGTTTTTATTCTTCAACACAATATTCTTTGCATTTACATACCAGTCCACATCTGCACCCGTATAGTTTTTTCGCGATACCGTATCGGCCACTGGATTAACAAGTTCCACGACTGCATTATACGGAAATTGCAAGAACACATCACACACCGCTGTAAATTTTAATTCTCCAAATGTTTTTTCTTTGTCAATGACAACCCCGTTTGATAATCTCATAATTTTTCACCCCTTTACTTTTCTTCAACTGCTACAATATCATCAACAACTAACACATAAGCGGTATGTCCCATGTCCCCAATTGCATAACCTCTGCCATATAACTTCGGATTGACAAGTTTTACTTTCTGCTCATACTCGAACTTCTTTTCGCCTGCCTGCATATAGAAGCTGTCTCCAGATACCTTGTATGCATCTGCTAATTTTGTGACGTAGTGGAT
>JAHHTO010000178.1 GCA_020024595.1 Schaedlerella sp. | reverse complement strand
CACTTGGTACAATGTACATTTTCCGTGGTTGCTCTTTCCTGTTCAGTGGTGGACAATGGTGGTTTCCACATCAGTTTACAGAAGGATATATGGCGTTTGCAACGAAAAAAATCGCAGGTCTTCCGTCTATCTTATGGATTCTGATCATTGTGTTTATACTGGCAATTATTTTTCTGGGATATACTACAAAAGGAAGAAGGATTTATGCAATTGGTACAAACAAAGAGTCTTCACAGGTGGCAGGTATCAAAGAATCGAAAGTTGTATTTTTAGCGATGACGTTGTGTGGTATGTTGGCAGGTCTTTCAGGAATGTTGTACACAGCAAACTATGCAACATGCAGCTATATGATCGGCGATGCTTATGAGATGACAGCAATTGCAATCTGTATTCTCGGAGGCGTAAGTATCCTTGGTGGAAAAGGAAAAGTAGACGGTGTGATCATTGGATTCCTTATGATGGCAGTAATTACCTACTTTATCAGTCTTCTTCCGGGATTGAGTGTATGGTCTGATGCAATCCAGGGTGCAATTATTATCGCGGCTGTGGCTCTTAACAAATTTACAGAGCGCTCTGCTGAAAAGAGAGCACTGAAAGAAAGGAGTGCTTTAATCTAATGAGTGGAGAAAAGAATACAAATGCACCTGTAAGAGACTTGGCAGTAAAACAGGGCTTTCAATTAACAAAATTTTTGGTCAGTTGGGAAATGGTATTGGTTTATATTCTCATTCTCATCAATCTTGTGTTGATGGCAACGAGAACAAACTTATACTTCTCACCGGGAACAATTCAAGCGATCATTCAGTCTGGTATGGATGTTTGCCCACTTGTGTTAGGAATGATCTTGATTCTGATGTTGGGAGATATTGATGTGTCCGTAGCATCGACAATGATTTTTGCCTCAATGGTAACTGGATTGTGTTGTCAGTCAGGTATACCTGCATTTATTGGAGTGATCGCAGGAATTTTGGCCGGCGCCTTGTGCGGAGCATTTAATGGATTTTTTGTTGCATACGTTGGAATGCCAGCGGTTATTGTAACGATTGCAACATCTATGTTGTTTAGAGGAATTGTTAAAATTGTACTTGATGTCAATGTACTAAAGCAGTTCCCAAGTTTCTATACAGTGATAGCTTGGACAAATATTGCAGGAATTCCTTTATCATTGATCCTCTTCTTTTTAATGGGAGCAGTTTTTGTATTCCTACTGCAGAAGTCTAGATTTGGACGCAAGCTATATATTATTGGGAATAATGCGACATGTGCACAGTACTCTGGTATTGATGTAAAGAAAACAAAGCTGATCGTATTCATGCTCATGGGAGCAATGTGCGGAGTCGCTTCTATCTTCTTTGTAGGTAGAATGGGCGGAAGTGTTTCTTCTACAATGGGAACCGGGTATGAGATGACAGCAATTGCAATTTGTGTACTTGGCGGTGTATCTACAAATGGAGGTAAGGGGAAGGTATATGGTCCGATTATTGCAACGTTGATTATGGCGTTTTTGACATATACACTTGGACTTTTGGAAGTAGATGCCAATTCTAGAAAGATTGTTACCGGTTTTATTTTGATTATTGCAGTGCTGATTCCAAATGTGAACAGGCAGTTGATCGCTAATTTAAAATTAAAATTTGTTTACAAAGGGAATAAGAATGTAGAAGCGTTGAATATTAAGACGGCGGCAGAAGTAAAAGCTTTGAAAGAAGCGATTGCTGAGGTGAAAAAAGATACAACATTAAATGATACAGACAGAGCAGCAAAAATTAAAAAAGCTGAAGAAAAAATTGCTACGCTTCAGAAGAAATGTAAAAAGCAGACAGAAATATGGCTGCAGGAGCAGAAAGCGGACGAAAGAAAGGCAAAAGAACGTTTTGGTGCAAAATAATTTGTTCGCAGTTACTTATTCTATTCTATGCTATAAACAGTAGGAAGCTGTTTATATATAAAAAAAAGGAGGAATTATAGTATGAAAAACTGGAAACGTTTGATGGCACTTGGAATGAGTGCAACAATGATTGCTTCATTGGCAGGATGCAGCACCACAACAAGCACAGAAGGCGGAGCTGAGGATGCAGCAGCAACGACAGAGAGTGGAAGCGGCAAGGATGCTTCCATGGAAGGCACACACGTATTCATGTTCAAATCCACAGGAAATTCTTTTGGTGATTTGATGTATGAAGGTTTCTCAGAATATCTTGAAGCTAAGGGCGAAAAGACAGCTTACAAGAGTCCTGCAGAAACAACGGTAGCGGCACAGGTTCAGATGCTTGATGAGCTGATTACTCAGAATGTAGCTTCCATTACAATTTCTACAAATGGTGATGCAGGTTATGATGAAGTATTCAAAAAAGCTCAGGAAAAAGGTATTCCGATCGTATCAGTAGACTCAGAGGCAAATCCAGAATACCGTATCTGTCATACAAATCAGGCTGAGACACAGGATATAGGTTCTTATCTGGTTCAGGCAGCAGTACTCATTACACTAGGTGTTGATTATCCAGGAGATGGAAAGATGGAAGAAACTGTAAAGAAAGAACTTGCTAACTACTCAGGTGATGAAGTGAAATTGGGGGTTCTTTCCGCATCGATTGATACACCTGTGCAGAATTCCTGGATTGCAGCTATGGAAGCAGAGCTTGGAAAAGATTTCTATGCGGGTAAAGTAAACCCAGAACTTGATAAAAAATATGGTAACGATGACTTGACAGAGTCTACAACACAGGCACAGGCATTTATCGCAGAGAATGCAGTTGATTGTATTATTTCCCCTACAACAGTAGGTATTGCAGCAGCAGGACAGGCACTGAAATCTGCAAATAGCGAGATCAAGCTGACAGGTCTTGGACTTCCGTCTGAGATGCAGTCTTTTATGCCGAAAACGGCAGATGAAAATGCATTCGATTATGTGTGCCCATATATGATGTTGTGGGATGTTATTCACCTTGGAGCAGTTTCCGGTGCAGCTACATATGCGGCAGTAAAAGATGGGTTCGATGGAACTGCTGGTACATCTTTTGAAATGGATGCTTTCCGCGACTATGAAGCTGAAACATATGAAGCATATGAGAGTGGGGATGGTACAGCAGTTTTGGCAGGCACACCGTTTATCTTCGAAAAGAGCAATATGAAAGAGTGGATTGACGTTCTGTAAGAGAATCATGTATATCAGCATATGCGGTTACAGTTCCAAGAAACTTTGAAACAGGAATGGACGAAGAGGATTATGGACAGGGGAGAAGATTCCGGGAGGGAGTCTTCTCCTTTATTTATCAAGAATATAAGGAGGAAACTGATGAGATACTTAGTGGGAATTGATAATGGCGGTACATTTTCAAAAGCGGCTATTTTTGATGAAAATGGGAAGCAGATTTCCGTCGCCAGTGTTCCGACGGTAACCCTGACACCAAAGCCAGGGTATACGGAACGTGACATGGAGGAACTCTGGCAGGTAAATGTACAGGCGATTCGTGAAGCGATCGAGAAGAGTGGTATTAATCCGAATCATATTGCAGGAGTTTCTTATTCTGGTCATGGTAAAGGACTCTATTTGGTGGGAAAAGACGGAAAAGCGGCATACAACGGAATTGTTTCAACAGATGCAAGAGCGTGGGCGTATGTAAAAAAATGGAAGGAAGATGGCACAGCAGAAAAAGTGTATCAGAAAACGTATCAGGAAATTCTTGCGTGTCAGCCGGTAAGTCTATTGGCGTGGCTTCGGGATCATGAACCGGAAGTGATTGAGAATACACAATATATCTTCGCGGTTAAAGACTATGTACGCTATCGTATGAGTGGAGAAGCTTATGCGGAATATACGGATTTTTCTGGAGGAAATCTTGTGAATCTGTCAACGGGAGACTATGACAGAGAACTGTTGGAATACATGGGTTTGGAAGCTGTTTATGAGAAACTTCCACCTCTACGTCATGCAGCGGATATTTGCGGGCATGTGACCCAAGAAGCTTCTGAATTGACGCGATTGCCTGAGGGAACTCCGATTGCAGCCGGAATGTTTGATGTCAATGCTTGTGGAATCGCTTCGGGACTATCAGATGAAGAGAAGATGTGTATGATCGCGGGAACATGGAGTATCAATGAGTTTATTGCAAAAAAACCAGTATTAAACGGTACGGTTGCACTGAATTCTATGTTCTGTATTCCGGGATATTTTCTGATTGAAGAGAGTTCTCCGACTTCAGCAGGGAATATGGAGTGGTTTGTTCGGAATCTGATGAATTACGAGAAAGCAGAAGCAAAATCAAATGGGGGATCTGTTTATGATGTGACAAATGCATGGGTGGAATCCATTGAGCCACAGGATAACAATCTCATTTTTCTTCCATTTTTAAATGGTTCCAATGAGGATGCATTGGCCAAAGGGACATTTGTCGGGCTGACGGCATATCACAACAAAAAGCATATGCTTCGGGCAGTGTATGAAGGAATTGTTTTTTCTCATCTTACACATGTGAAAAAACTTCTGCAGAATCGTGAAGTTCCAAAGAGTATCCGACTTTCCGGAGGTGCGGCGAATTCGGATGTATGGGTGCAGATTTTTGCAGATGCCTTGCAGATACCGGTTGATGTGATCGAAGACAAGGAACTTGGTGCACAGGGTGCGGCGATTGCAGCAGGTATCGCGGTTGGCATATATGAAGATTATGAAGAGGGCATCCAGAAGACTGTAAAAATCACGAAGACTGTTCAACCACGTCCAGACTATAAGGAAATTTATGAGAAGAAATATCAGACATACCGGCGGGTAATAGAATCTCTGAGTGATGTGTGGGAATATTTTGAAAATTAAGGATAGCGGATCTTTAGACGATAATTGTCTGAAAAAGCAGAGTGGAAGATACGAAAAGTGATTGAAAAGAGGAGGAAAAATGAGAAAACAATTTACTCTTGGACTTTATGAGAAAGCAATGCCATCTAAGTTGACATGGGAAGATAAGATGC
>JAHHTO010000177.1 GCA_020024595.1 Schaedlerella sp. | reverse complement strand
CTCATGCAGGCAGTTCTGTTACCTCTAAGACCAACTACTTAGTCTGCGGTGAAAAGGCTGGCAGCAAGCTGGACAAGGCCAAAGAACTGGGCATACCAGTTCTGACACCGGAGGAATTCTTCACTATGGCAAGTAAGTAATAATTAGGGGGCGGTACACCATTTTGGTGTACCGCCCCCTTTATATGCAGAAAAAGAGTGTATTAAGATATAATTATCAATGGGAAAGATAAAATGTGCCTACTATTTTGCTAATAATCGTATCATAGTCAGTACTGCACTGGCTTTCTCCTCATCCAAAACCCGTAATCCCTCCAACACAGAACATTCAAATGGGGTAGGATACATTACTGTTCTATCTTCGTTCAAAAATTCAAGGAGAGTTGTACTCAATGGCGCTAACAGCCTTTCTAAAACTACAATAGAAGGCTGACTCTTACCTTTCTCTATTGCATGAATATAGTTTTCTGAAATGTCGGATAACTTAGATAATTTATAGACACTCATCTTCTTTGCTGTTCTAATTTCACGCAACCGAGTACCGTAATTCACATGTAGTCCTCTTTCTTCCCTTTTTGAATTTATTATGCCATGTAGCACAACAAAATTTAATACATCTATTATTGTTGATAATACAAATATTTTAATGTATTATAGTGGGGAACAGCATTTTTGTGGCTAAAAAGGAAGAATTATGAGCGTATAGTTGTGTTCTACTATATATTTGGTAGATAAATATTGAGGTTACAATATGAAAAAAATAAAAACAAATATGTGTCAAAAGATAAATGATAATGAGTATTTCTATGATGCAGTTGAAGGATTATCGATCTTAGACAGTGTTTATCCAGCATTGAAGCCTAAGCACACAATCATCTTTTATTCAGCACATAATCTAAAATGTAATTTACTTACAGTAGGATATTATCGGCACTTCATTAAAAAAGTATTTAAATGGGCAATTAAATATGGTATAGAGATCTTTATTGTTGACTATACAACATCATTTGGGCTGCTGGCGCTGGAGACTCTATCAAAGTTAAAAGCACGTGGGGAACAATTTTTCCTTTACTGTGTAAAAAGCAGTCGTATTACTGAACGGAGAGATTATCATATTATACACTCCTCTGATATAAAACTAATTAACTTAGTTACAAAGAGTGACTATGACTATATATATCTCAAACCTGAAGATGTTCTAAATACGATTTACCCAAATGTTGGGGTGCATTGTACTGAAGGTAAGATATGGATTTTACAGGAGTGGATTTCCTCCTGTGATTAAACACTTTTGGCAAGTAAAAGTCAGAAATAATCAGACAACCTTCAAGAAAAAAGAAAGGAGTATTTAACAGAGGTTTAATTTGCAGAAAGTTAATGTATTTATGTATATTTCTCAGAAAAAAAGCGAGTATTCTTGTTAACTATCCCTTAATATGGTAAAATATCATCAAATAGGAAGCATGCTGTGGAATGGTGTTACTATATATGGGAGGGAGCTCTATGAATAGGATCGCTGTGTGTGATGATGAATTGATGTCTCAGAATATGCTCCGAGGACTAATTGAAAGACTTCCATTTGCGGTTTCATGTAATTGCTTTTCAACAGGGGAGGATTTATTACAGGCATGTCAAAACGGACATCAATTTGATATCGTGTTTTTAGATATCAAAATGAATGATAGCCCACTTGGGATCAGAATTGCTACTGAAGTTAAAGAGCTGCTTCCAAATACAGTCTTAATTTATGTTTCTGGATATCCTGAATACATTACTAAGGCCCTATATACAAAGCCAGACCAGTTCTTATTAAAGCCTGTTACCTATGATGAGTTGCTTGAAGTTGTTTTGGCAACTATGAAAGAAAAATATGATTCAGCCAATGAACGTAAATTACATTTTCAATGTAAACACAGGAAGATTGCCCTATATCCAAGACAAATCTATTATATGGAATCAATGGGGCATAGTATCATTGTACATGCACAATCTCAAAACGAGTTTGCGATAAGTAGTACAATGGAGGAGCAGGAGAAACAACTATGCCAATATTCTTTTGTAAAAATCCATAGGTGCTATCTAATCAATCTTCGGTTTGTATATCAAATTGAAGGAAATGAACTTATCATGGAAAATGATATTGACAAAAAATTTACAATTAGCAGACGATATAGAGCTGAGTTTACGGAGAAATACAAAACATTTATGTATCAGAATATGAAAGGGGAAAAATGAAAAGTATACTTATCAGCTTGATGATGTCGAGTTTTGAGTTTTACCTTATGTATCAATTCTATGGGGTGCTTTGGCAAAAGCGTTCAAATAATAGAAGACGAAAAGTGATCATTGCTATCATCTATGTGACATTATCATTGTTAGCATCACTTCCATTGACAAACCAGTATGCCCTATATTTTGGAATATTTTCATGCATGGCGATAGGAGCACTGTTTAAAGTTTCACCAACATGGAACTTGGTGTGTACGTTTCTTTTTGTGCTTCTCTTGTCTATAGGTGAGGTTATTTCAGGAGCTTTATTGATAAAATTTTCGAATCAAAGCGGACAATTACTGAATGTCAGTGAAATGTTTATTGTATCAGGAAGAATATTTTCAAAACTCATTGACTTACTGATCATCAAAGCAATCGAAGTATGTCGGAAGGGGACTAAATTAAGTGATGGGCTCTATAGTTCTCCGTTCTCGCTGCTGATTTCGATGTACTCATGTATTGTAGTATACTTTATAGCTGATTATGTAAGATTTGAACATAGACCGTATGTTCTGCTGATTGTAGCGCTAATTTTTGTTGTGATCGTATTGTCCAATATTTTTTTGATTGATTTGCTGAAAAAAATTTATCAAGCCAGCTTAAATGAGAAAAATTTGAATATGGCGCAGAAAGCAATGATGCATGAACTCAAACACTATCAGAATATCTTAGAACAGCAAAAAGAAATTTATCGTATAATGCATGATATGCGAAATAGATTAACTGCAGTTATGGGCGTTTTGCATGCAGGTGAAGTAGAGGAAGCCTATAAGATATTGGAGGACATCACAAAAGAAACAAAAATTGGAACAAATGTAAATGCTAGTGGAAATCCGGCCATTGACGCAATTATTGATGCCAATATGAGTAAGATGCACTCCGAACACATTCAATATACACAAGGAATTTCCATGCCGGATGTTTGCAATATCAAATATGATGATTTGGCGACCATAATGGGAAATATTTTTGACAATGCGATCCAAGCCTGTAAAATCGTCCCTGAGGATTCTGTACGGTTTATTGATCTGCAAATTAAGCAGATGAAAGCTTACTTATGTATTTCAATGAAAAACTCTATGCAAGAAGAAGTGCTTTGTGGGCCAAATGACATAAAGGAATCTGATGGACTGGTCCATGGATTTGGGTTGCAGAATATTAACATGATTACGCAAAAATATGATGGTTTTGTCAAAATCATAAAAGAAGAAGAGACATTTACTATTTTTATTATGTTGACGAATTTTGACTGAATAGTGTCTGGAAGTGATAAAAGATGGAATTATGCTAAAGCAGGTAGATACCATCCTAATAGATTTTATTATACTCTATCAACAAATATTGAGCTATATGATTATAGTCCAACAAATAAGAAACACCGTCATTCGGTCTTCTTATATATTAGGAAGACAGAATGATGGTGTTTCTATATGACTGGTATTGATTTGCCTGTGATCATCGTAACCGTCAAACCTAGCGGTGTAGCAGAAGAGCCACGGCATCTGCCGTGGCTCGGATAAACAATGTTATCTTTTTGCGTTGCATTCTACCGGCGCCTCTGCGGGAACCAATTTCTCGGCCCAGGTATCATCTGTCACTGCCAAAGTGGGCGCTTGCTCCAGCACCCACGTCAGGTAGCGGTAAGGATCCAAAACGTTTTCCTTGGCAGTTTCAATCAAGCTATACAGAACAGCACTGCTCTGTGCACCGCTGGGGGTATTACAGAACAGGAAGTTCTTCCGTCCCATGACAAAAGGCTTAATACTGCGCTCAGCCCGGTTGTTGGTCAGCTCCAGTCTGCCGTCCTCCAGAAACCGAGTCAGATACAGCCACTGCTCAAACAGGTAGTGCAGCGCTTTGCCCAGTGCGGATTTGGGGGCAGTCTGAGGCTTTAGTGCGTTTGCCCACGCCAACAAAGCCTCCAGAACCGGCTTTTCCTGTTCCAGACGCTTGGCATATCGTTCTTCAGCTGTCAATTCAGCAAAGTCCTGCTCCAGTTGGAACAGCTTCGCAAAATAACACAGGGCCTCTGCCGGCTTAGATGTTGCCTGCTGTTCCTTGGGTACAGCTGTCAGGGCCTCATCAAACTTGCGCCTGGCATGAGCAAGACAGCCCACCACACGGATCTGCTCGGGCAACTTGTGGTAGCCCTGGTAGCCGTCCGCATGCAGCCAGCCAAAGAAACCCTCCAGAAATTTCTCGGCGTTTTCAGCCTTCCGGTTGGGCTGGTACTCATACAGCACAATTGGCTGCTCGGCATCACCGCTGGTGCGGTACAGCCACATATAGGACTTGCTGGTGGCAGATTTGCCCTTCTCATGTAGCACCTGCAGCGTGGTTTCGTCTCCGTGGAGCACCTTTCTCTGGCACAGCTGGCGGTGCAAAACATCATAAATGGGTTGCAGCCAATCCTCCGTTGCCTTCAGCAGCCAGTTGGACATCGTCTGCCGGGAAAGTTTCAGTCCTTGGCGTTCAAACTCCTGTTCCATGCGGTACAGAGGAGAATACATCACATACTTCTGCACGGCCAGGTGCGCAATGGCAGAAGGAGATGCAAAGCTGCCAGGCAGCACTGCATCCTCTGCAGGTACCGTTGTCACCGGAGTTTCTCCGGTTTCCTGCTCGCCGTTCTTGCAGGCGTAGGTGTAATAGTGATCCTCACGCACCCAGAACTCTGCCGGCTTCATCTGGAGACTGCGCCGTATCTCCT
>JAHHTO010000176.1 GCA_020024595.1 Schaedlerella sp. | reverse complement strand
AGTCCGGTTTGGCTATGACAAAAAGGAAATTCTTCATGGAATCAATTTAACATTCAAAGAAGGGACTGTAAATGCCCTTGTCGGTCCTTCCGGAGGCGGAAAATCCACCATTGCGAAATTGATCGCGTCTTTTTGGGATGTAAAAGAGGGCTCCATCAGCATTGGGGATGTTGACCTTCGAAAACTGTCAGCTGAACAGTACCATAAATTGGTAGCATATGTTTCTCAGGATAATTTTTTATTTAATGATACCATTCGTGAAAATATCCGAATGGGCAATCCGTCTGCAACTGATGCAGAAGTTGAACAAGTGGCAATAGACTGTGGCTGTTGGGATTTTATTATGCAGTTAGAAAACGGCTTTGATACCGTAGTGGGCAGTGGCGGTGATCATCTTTCAGGTGGTGAAAAACAACGCATTTGTATTGCACGAGCCATGCTGAAAAATGCCCCCATTGTCATTCTTGATGAGGCAACAGCATACACAGATCCAGAAAATGAAGCCATAATACAAGCATCAGTGGCAAAATTGATACAAGGGAAGACTCTGATTGTGATCGCCCACCGCCTTTCTACAATTATAGACGCCGATCAAATCGTGGTATTAGACAAAGGAAAAATTATAGGAAATGGAATCCATGAAGATCTTTTGAAGAGTTGTCCGCTTTACAAAACTCTTTGGAATGCCCATATATCAGTGAAAGATGATTTGAACGGAGGTGTACTAAATGTTTAATACATTTCAAAATTTCTTTTTGTTTTGTAGCAAAGAAAACCGGAGAAAATTTTACATATCTATTTTTTTAGGAGTCATTGCTGCTCTATTTGGAGCCTTAAAAATCCCTGCGATCGGTGTCATGCTTATGGCGATTCTGGATGAAACGATTACAAGCACGACAATTTGGACGTCTTTTGGACTTATGCTGATATCCATTTTAGGATCATCTATTGTCAAGTATCAGGCTTCAATGTTGCAGACAGAGGCGGGGTATGGAACTACCGCTGACAAGCGGATGGAAATTGCAGAACATATGCGTTATCTCCCTATGGGATATTTCAACAAAAACAGTCTGGGAATGATTACATCTGTTACTACCAATACTATGGAAAACCTCTCTGATGTAGGAACTCGTGTGATAATGTTAGTTACAGAAGGGATTTTTGTGACATGTGTTGTCACACTGATGATGTTCTTCTTTGATTGGCGAATCGGGATTTTAATCGTATTCGGATTATGTTTATATTTCCTCATTAATGTTATGATGCAAAATGCTTCACAAGTCTGCTCCGCCAAAAAAGTTCACTCGGATGCTGCCCTTGTTGAAAAAATACTAGAATATATTAAAGGAATTGCTGAAGTCAAATCCTACCATTTATCCGGAAAATACAGCCCCAAATTAGAAGCCGCTATCGACGAAAATACAAAAGCCAATACATTATTAGAGTTTGTTCTAATTCCATATATGACAGCACAGAACTTTATGGCAAAAATAATCGGCGTTGGTATGGCACTCACCTCTATTTATTTCTACACGCATGATACAATGAGCCTACTAAACTGCATTATGCTACTTATTTGCTCTTTTATCATGATGGAAGGCCTTGAAAAAGCAGGAAATTACTCCGCCCTGCTCCGTGTTGTGGATCTAAGCGTCAAACAGGCAACTGAGATTTTGAATATGCCCGCCATGGACATTGACGGCATTGACACCCCTCCGTCCTCCTTTGATTTAAGCACAGAACACATCAGTTTTTCCTATGGTGAAAAGAAGATTATAAATGATGTGACTATAACCATTCCCCAAAATACAACAACCGCTATTGTCGGACCATCTGGCGGAGGCAAAACCACCCTTTGCCATCTTCTTGCTCGATTCTGGGATGTAGACAGTGGTGCGGTGATTTTGGGCGGCAGAAATGTAAAAGAATATAGTATGGATTCATTGATGCAAAATTTCAGTTTTGTATTTCAAAATGTCTATTTGTTTAAAGATACAATTGCAAATAATATTCGTTTTGGTCAACCGGATGCTCCAATGGAAGCTGTGATCGCCGCTGCAAAAAAGGCGAAATGTCATGACTTCATTATGGATTTACCAAATGGATACGACACGGTAATCGGAGAAAGTGGAGGTTCTCTGTCCGGCGGCGAACGGCAGCGTTTATCCATTGCCCGTGGAATAATGAAAGATGCACCCATTATTATTCTTGATGAGGCAACAGCAAATGTGGATCCCGAAAATGAACAGGATCTGCTGTCAGCAATCAATGAGTTGATCAAAGAAAAGACCATCATCATGATTGCTCACCGTTTAAAAACAGTACAAAATGCAGATCAAATTTTAGTAGTAGATCATGGCAAAATCGTTCAGAATGGGAAACACGAAGATTTGCTTGCCGAAGATGGAATTTATAAACGATTTATCAATCAACGTGAACTTGCTGTCAGCTGGAAATTATAGAAGTAAAAACCATCTTTCTAATTTCGTATGGTAAGTAATCTTCTGATCTAAGTTACAACTCAAAAGAATCGTCAGGACCGGCATTTACCGGAACTGACGATTCTTCTTTATGGACTTATTTTACAGTCCCTTTATTTACAATTATGAATGGTTCCTTATTCCATCACTTCAACTATTCAGGAAGATATGAATCATCTTAACCATGTTGAAACGATCCGATGCTTTCATGGTGGCACTGGTCACAAACTTCAAACCACGTTTTTCTGTATGCGCATAATACGGCTCCTCAGCAAGCAGTTTTGCACCGACTTTACTTGCCATATTCTCGCCATTATCTACATAAAAATACATGGCAGCATCTGCATGCCCCACTTGTTTCATATATTTATGGATCCGTTTCATACCTTTGGCATTTACTGTATCAAAAACAACCTCTACTTTTCCATATTTTTTTAGATTACGGAAAAGTCCAAGAACCTTATCCTGTTCAAAATAATAAAATAATCCGCTAGCAGTTACCAACAATGGAGCAGTAGGATTCTCCGCACGAATCTGCTGAATCCACTCCTCACCAAAAGCATCCGCAACGATGGTTCTATCTCTCTCATGTGTTCCCAACAAGTTCTTGCGATATTCAATTACATTGAGCAGATCCACCTCATACCACAAGGTTCTCCCATTGTCATTTCGATAGAAAGCGGTTTCCAGACCACACCCCAATTCCACGATCACACCATCTGGATGCCTCTTGATGAAATCATTTATGTATCTGTCCATATTAGCAGAACGTACAGCTCCCGCCATCAGTGTGTACTGAGTCTGTGTATTCTGACCTTTTAAATCGTTTGGAAGCTTTTTCTTTAGTTCCAATGCTTTTTGATCTCGAAGAATATGAGGAAACCTCTCATTCGCATAAATCCTTCCTAGCATTGGAACAAACAATGTGTCTTCTACAGTACTAAAATCAGGCATTATCATCCTCCTTTTGCACTTTTCTTGGGACCCATGGAATACACCGGTTGACACATCTACAATAATCAAGATATGCTTTCCCATATAGATCTGCCAACCACTTTTCTTCTGTAAACTTTACCAGAACCGTCATTAGCCCATAATAAAATAAACAGAGCGGAATCAGGCATAGATTTCCATTCCAAAAGATCAGTCCACACATGATAAGCATTAAAGCTGTATAAATCGGATTGCGTACCCATGCGTAAACACCGGTTGTAACAAGCTGATTTTCTCGAATATGTTTTCCCAATTGCATGATCACAACAGCGTTGAACCAAAATACTGCACCACTTAATATACAGAAAACAGCTACTATCTTTCCATACTTATTCCAAAATAAAGTATGAAAACCCGGAAGAATCTGGAAGTGATCCAACAGTAGTGCCAAACAGGTCAATACCGATATGGAAATCACATACACAGGGCCAATACCATAAACAGAGAGATGTTTTTTCATATCTTTTCACATATTCCTTTTAATTAGTTAGTTTCCACTAATTTCATGATATCATATGTGTTTTTTATTTTCAATCATTAATTCTCTCTCATAAACACAATTGTCTTTCAGTTCTCCCACCAGTGTCTGCAGTGCATCGATTACATGCGGACGAATATCTCCACCAACAAGTACCAGCATAATATCGTCTCCGACATCGAGTATTCCTTCATTCATCCATACGCGGACATAACCGATTCCTTGCATTTGGCGTGCTTTATTGACCGCTTCTTTCACTTGATCCGCGCCATATGAGAACTCCATTCCGACAACTTCAGATACCGAATCCTCTCCATTCCTCACCTTTGCCTTCGCACTTTTCCGAACAACACCATTATGGAACAGATACATTCCGCATTTGGGAGCATTTTCACTGTTTTTTGCTTCTTTTATCCATTCATCCATGGACGGCACTGCTGTTTTTATTTTTTTCATATTTTCTATCTTTTCTTTCTCCTACCGCTTTCTATTCAAATTCCTTGATCACTCATTTGGCATGATGATTGCCGCTATAAAATACGCCAATATTCCAGAGCCAAAACTACACACGGAAACCAGTACCCATCCAAGTCTCACCAATGTTGGATCGATATTAAAATACTCAGCGATCCCTCCACATACACCACATATCATTCTGTTTTTTTGAGAACGAAACAACTTTTTCATAACAAAATACTCCTTTCTTATTTTCCAGTAAACTGAATATCTACCTCTCCGACTCCACAGTTGATCTCCATCAACGCTCTGCCGTTAAATATATTCTTTTCATTTAATATTCCGCTGTATTCTTCATTTCCAATCCGAATCATTCCGGCACTACATTCTAATTCATAACTATAATCCTGTTGATTTCCTGTCGCCTGATAATTCACCTTTCCGATTCCGCAATCAATGCTTGCTTCTGCCGAAGCCGTTCCTGCAATATTGGCTTCTCCTGCTCCAACTTCCACTTCTAGAGAATTCACAGTGAATTGTGTAATATTTACAACACCAGCTCCGACTTCCATATCCAGCTCATTTGCCTGAATTTTGTCAGCATTCAATACCCCGGCACCCACAGACAATG
>JAHHTO010000175.1 GCA_020024595.1 Schaedlerella sp. | reverse complement strand
GACCAAAGGTGAGGCCTATGCCAACGACCAAACATTCAAGGATAAAAAGGTATTTGTGGAGACGGAGTTCCTCCAGCAGAACAACACCGCCTTTGGCTATGCACGGTTTGAGTATCTGTATTTAGAGGATACGCTGCCCGAGCGGGATAGGCTCGTCCTGACACAGAGGAAAATTTGTGAGTTTTTTGGGAAGTGAAAAATTTGAAGCGGAATGATGTATTTCTTTTTTCATACATAGCATTCATAGTGATTTGTCTTTTCGTGCGCAGCTGGGGAGAATATGGATCATGGCCAGCAATAGTATCGGCCATAGCTATTTCAAGCGCCCTTTTGACTTGTGCAGAGTATTTCGGCATATACGCAAACTATTTTTCGAGACGTGGTGATGCTGATGAAGAATTTATTAAAAGTATAAGATGTAGAAATTTAGATACGAGGCAAGAAATTATTAAACTATGCGACACATTAGCAAAAACCAATATAGAAGGCTTAGAGACCTCTGAGGATATAAAAAATTTTACGCAAGCGTCAAATGGAACTATAAGGTTCGAAAGTTTTCTTGATGATTATGAAAACAATATTTCATCAGATAGAAACAAGCAAAAAGCATACGATATTATTGCTAATACATTTAAAGTGGCTGCTTTTTTGGCGTTTTTATGTATTATAACATTTCCGGTATTAGCAGAAGGTATGTACGCGGTTCAAGATATAGTATCTGTGCTGGCTTTTCTCTTGATTTTAATATCCCAATATGTCAGTTCTCTTTATTCAAACAAATTACAAATTGAGGATAAGCGGCGCAATCAAACGAAAGCATGCCTAAATCAACAAATGGAGGAAGTAATCAACAATTGCAACCAACATATTTTCAAATTACATCAGTTATCTGACTGGCAAGAATACCTGACGGAGGTAGAGAAAAATGCCGATTAAATATGTACCCTTTATCCCGGAGCCTGTAGAGGGACAGGCCGTTCTGGGAAACTTTAACCGTATCCTCAAGTATAAGGGTGCGGATGATATGTCCATGGTGATACAACGTGGAATGCCCCTATATGAGATGGAAAAGCAGGAGACCGTGGGCGAAAACAAAGATGGCAATCTGGTCATCCGGGGCGAGTGCGTCTCTGCCTGTGCCTATCTGAAAGAGAAAGGCATCCAGGTGGATCTGGTCTACATCGACCCGCCCTTTGCCAGTGGTGCGGACTACGCCAAAAAAGTCTATCTCCGCCGTAACCCCAAGGTGGCTGAGGCCATCGCCCAGGCAGAGCAGGAGCTGGACATCGACGAACTGAAGGCCTTTGAGGAAAAGATGTACGGCGATGTGTGGGATAAGGAGAAGTATCTCAGCTGGATGTATGAGAATCTCATGGCAATCAAAAGCGTCATGAGCGAAACTGCATCGATCTACGTGCATCTTGACTACCATATCGGTCACTATGTCAAGATCCTTCTGGATGAAATTTTCGGGGAAGATAATTTTAGAAATGAGATTGTATGGAAAAGAAAACAGGGTAACTTGGGACAAACACAGCAATATGGTATTGTGACAGATTCAATATTTTTCTACACCTTTTCGGATAATTACTGTTTTACCACTCCATTAACGAAAGAAGGACAAGAGGATTATTTGAAGAGATTCAAATATACAGATGAAAACGGGCGGAAATATCGCTTAAGTCCTTTGGTTAGCCCTTCATACAGTCCATCATTGGTGTACGAATATAAGGGATACAAACCACCCGTGAATGGTTGGTCAGTATCTCTACAAACAATGGAACGATATGAACATGAAGGACGTCTCAAATTTCCAGAAAACAAGAATCAACGGATTGAGCGCAAACAATTTCTTGATGAATGGGAAGGAAGTCCTATTCAAAATTTGTGGACAGATATTTTTGTAGTAAACCCAGTAGCAGAAGAACGACTGAATTATGCCACCCAAAAACCAGAAGCTCTTTTGAAGCGCATTATCAAAGCATCCTCCAATGAGGGTATGCTCGTTGCCGATTTCTTCGGTGGCAGCGGCGTTACCGCCGCAGTGTCCAGTAAGTTGGACCGTCGTTTCATTCATTGCGACATTGGCTTGAATTCCATCCAAACCGCCCGAGACCGGCTCAAAGCAGATGGGGCGCAGTTCGACGTACTGGAAATCAAGGATGGCATCCAGCTCTACCGCAACCCCGTCCAGACCATGGACAAGATCAAGTCCCTGATCCCCGGCTTGAAAAATGAGGATTCCCTGGACTCCTTCTGGGAAGGGGCCATCAGCGACAGCAAGCTGGGGACCATCCCGGTCTATGTCCCCAACCTGATGGACAGCACCTCCAAACTTTTGGATGTGGTGCTGATGAATCGTATCATCCACCAGGCCATCCCGGATTTGGAAAGTAACATCAAAAAGGTGATCGTCTACTACATCGACATCACCAGCGAAGAAGAAATTCACAAATTTATCGATCAGGATGACAGCACCACCGTGGAGATTGAGCTGCGGGATCTGAAAACCATTTTGGATGATGTGGTCATCGATGATTATGCTAAATTCCATATGGAGAAGCGGAGCGATGACCTTTTTGGCGGGTACTCTGTTGTAGTAGATACCTTTGTCAGTGACCGTGTGTTACAGACAATCACGGAGTTCAATGAAAAAGCCAGAATGAATGCCGCGGACAAGAAGCCCTTTAGTCCCATTGAAGTCAGTGATGATGGCTTGGAACTCATCGAATATCTGAGTCTGGATTGCGCTTCCTCGCAGGGGGAATGGCACTCAGACAGTGAGATCAAAATGGACAAAAACGGCTATGTGATCCGCAACGGGGAGAAAACCAAGGAATTTTGGGATGGGACTATTTGCAGTGAGCAAAAACCTCTGCGGCTGAAGATCCGCAACATCTGCGGAGATGAAACGATTTGGGAGATTAACTAAGTATAGGAGATCGAATGGATGGAAAAGCCAAATAAAACGATCATAGAAATGGCATCCATCAATAAATTAAAGGATGCGCTTCTTCGAACAGGTTCAGTTGAGCCAGATATTCGTGAAAACGATAAAACTCCTTCATGGGACGGAGAATTAAGGCTTTATCGGTCACAAAAGTCCTTTAGCAAAGACAGTCTGATTGGAAACATTCCAATACAGGTCAAAGGAACATGGGTAGATCGATTTGCAAAAAATAGAGCAACCTTTCAAGCAGAAGTTTCCGATTTGAAAAACTATCAAAATGACGGTGGGGCGCTGTTCTTCCTTGTTCAGATCAAAGATTTTGATCAATACAGGATCTATTTTTCTTCTTTACTGCCATTCGACCTTAGACGCTTGCTGGATTCTGCTAAAGAGCAGGACACAAAACGGATTCAGCTAGAGCCCTTTCCTTACACAGATCCTGACGGCATGCTGAGGTTACTTTCTGAATTCATCACAAATAAAAGAAAACAGGGCACGTTATTACCAAATATAAAGTCTATGCAGGACTTAGATGGAGCGCCCTTTGAAATTGATGAGTTGCAGTTCTCTGTATGCAATATAGGGTTAAAGACGCAGGAAGATGTATTTAAAGCTATGCTGCAGAACCCTTTTTACATTTATGCTAAGCCTCAAAACATCGAAGCATCTTTTGTTGTTGATAAAGTTTTGCCAGAGCAACTTATTACGCACCAAGACCTCTCCGTTGAAGTAAATGGAGAGATCTTATATGACAATGTTGATTTCATACAAAAAGCAGATGGTAGCAGACAATTTAAACTCGGTGAAAGTCTGACCTTTTCTATTCGCAATGGGCATCTGGACTTCAGCTACAATTCTTTTGGAACATTAAATGAGCAGATCCGGAGCATGAAAGTAATCGTTGCTTTGGTCCAAAATCAAAAATTTAAAATTGGCAATCACGAAATAGCACATTCCAATGTTACATTAAACGGACATACTTCTGAAGAGGTAGCATCACGCCTCACCTTGCTTCAACGTGCACAAAAAGCACTGGAAAAACTTCATGTAAAAAAAGACTTGGCCTTGGGTGTCCTATCCGATGAAGATCTGCAGAAATTGTGGGCGCTTGTGTCGGCTATTCTGGATCACTCCTCTGTACCACTTACTATTGATGGAGATGGTGGCGTTGGAACGCTTGAAATTGGGAACATCAAAATTCTTTTGGCAATCAAAAAAAGCACGGCTGGAGCGTTTGAAGTTGATGACTATTTTAGTGTGCAGAATGTTATCCTGACACAAGATAAAGGAAATCCCCAAAACGGATTTCCTGTTAGTCCGTACATCCTATTGAATTTAGATTTTTTGGAAACGGTAGATAATTTCAATTTGGAAGATATGGTTCCGTCCATCACCAGCTACCCATATACCGATATTTATGGATATAAAATTATATTGCTGATTCTTGAGTTACTAAAATACTATGATAATAAAAAAGATGGCGAGATTTTAGATGCTGTGATCCAGCTATTAAATTTCATCCAGAAAAATGACCATGAGAATGAAGAATTGTATCAGATCAATCGACTACAAACTGAGAAACGCAGACGTAAGCTAACAAAAGAAGAAATTCAATATCTCATGTCTCTAAAACAGTCTGTTACATCGCCATCATATCAGTTAGCTGCTACTATTTTACTGGAAAGTTTCAGCGAGGCTCAGGTAATCTATGAGCAGCTGGAAGAACCAGAACGCAAAGAATTTGACCAATATCCAATTAAAAATCTTTGGATAAGAGTTTGATCCTCCAATTCCAGAATAAAGAACCATACAACGCTCACAGAAGAATTTTCTGTGGGCAGCTTCCACTATAACTGCAAAAGCAATATCGATTGCATATGCAAAACTTCCCTCGCTGAAACAATCAGAAACGCCAACAGGCAGACAGGATTGATAATCCTGTCTGCCTGTCTTTTCATTCTCCCCTCTTGATTTTAGAACATATGTACTATATAATTACAGACAGAAGAACCGCACAGGCAGTGCTAGGGTCCTGCGTTGTTTTCTTACTTCTGATTTGAGGGGGATTACCAGATGAAAGAATCACAGTACAAAAACTACGATGAGC
>JAHHTO010000174.1 GCA_020024595.1 Schaedlerella sp. | reverse complement strand
TATTTTTCAGAAGAAGATTTAAAAGAATATGAATTGGATGAAACTTTTTGGGGGACTAGACTGTCTAATGATTGAAAACTAGTAAAATCCGGCGCAAAGAGAAAAGAGAGTCCTATTTGAAACACCTGGTAAAACGAGCAAAGAAAAAAGAAAAACAGCCTGCAGAACAAATTGTACCACAAAATTTATGGAAATAATTTGTGGAATGAACTTCATACAGGCTGTTTTTTATAGTCGCTAATTATTTTTTTTCTTTCTTGTCGTGTTTAAAATCAATCCGAGGAAGATAAATGCAATCAACATCCAGACAGCGAAGACAACAGGTCCTCTTTTGCTGAACATGTAATAATAACCTTTCAGGTAGATAATGACTACAATCCATGGAAGGACGTAGGTCATATATGCACGCATTTTTGTTGGAAACTTCATGCCGTTTCCAGAATTCGCTTCTGCAATAAATTTATCCCATCCCCATCCATTCTTGTGTGTACAAAACATCAGATAAACAACAGAGCCAAGAGGAAGAATGTTATTTGATACGAGAAAATCTTCCAAATCCATAATATTGGTACCTGCGCCAAGTGGTTGTATACCGGATAATATGTTGAATCCGAGAATACAGGGCAGGCTTAAAAGAGCGATGACGATCAGGTTAATACCGACAGCTTTGCGTCTGTTCCAGCGGAATAAATCCATACCGAAAGATACAATGTTTTCAAATACACCTACAATTGTGGACAATGCCGCAAAGAACAGGAAGAGGAAGAAAAGAGAGCCCCAGATTCTTCCTCCTGCCATTTGTGTGAAAATATTCGGCAGTGTGATAAATACCAGGCTCGGCCCAGCCGCAGGTTCTACACCGTATGCAAAACAAGCGGGAATTACAATCAAACCTGCAGTTAAAGCAACAAAGGTATCTAGAAGCACAATGCTGACAGATTCTCCGGTGAGGGAACGCGATTTGTCCAGATAACTTCCGAAGATTGCCATACCACCCATACCAATACTCAGTGTAAAAAAGGCTTGACTCATGGCACCGAATACAACATTGCCAATCCCGTTATCGAACATTCGCTGGAAATCTGGAACCAGGTAGAACCGCAGCCCCTCAGCTGAACCCGGAAGTGTGACGGAACGAACGGCCAGTATTAACATAATACCGAGGAGACAGAGCATTACTATTTTTATGATTTTTTCTACACCTTTTTGCAAACCAATTGCACAGATGCCGAATGAAACTAAAATCACCAGGAAGGTCCAGAAAATCAGAACACCTGGATTTTGTATCATAGAGTCAAATTTGCCGGCAATCTGTTCGGTCGTTGTATTCACAAATTCGCCACTTGCCATGCGGTAGCAATAATAGAGCATCCAGCCGCCTACCATGGAGTAAAACATGACTAGGATATAATTGCCAATGATGCCCAGCCAACGGATCGAATGCCAGCGGGAACCTTCCGGTTCTAATACATTATAAGATGTAGCAATACTTTTCTGGCTTGCACGTCCCACACTGAACTCACATACGATAATCGGCATTCCCAGAATTGCAAGGAATATCAGGTATACCAGAATAAATGCTGCGCCGCCATACATTCCTGCCATATAGGGAAATTTCCAGACATTTCCCAGACCAATCGCACAGCCGGCGGACACAAGGATGAAGCCAAGGCGGCTTCCAAATTGTTCTCTCTTCATAATAAATAACTCCTTTACATATAAAATTTCATGCATAACAGGTGCTAAAAGCAGATCGTGTGATACTGCATTTTAACACTTATGTACTTTAAAGCTGTACTCTGAAACAGTATTGTATCACATTCTTCTTGCTGTTGTATACAATTTATGATAAAATTAATGGCAGAAAATTATTACAGCCTTCTTTGGACAGAACTGTAATTCCGAAATTATTTTTGAGGAGGAAACTATGGAGAACGAAACCATTTCAAAGAATTTTATTGAGCAGGAGATAGATAAAGACCTGGCAGAAGGTGTGTACGATCATGTCTGCACCAGATTTCCACCGGAGCCGAACGGATATCTGCATATTGGACATGCAAAATCCATTTTGTTGAACTATGGATTGGCGCAGAAGTATCATGGAGAGTTTCATATGCGATTTGATGATACAAACCCGACAAAAGAGAAGACCGAGTTCGTAGATTCTATTAAAGAAGATATTCAATGGTTGGGGGCGGATTGGAAAGATCATTTGTATTTTGCATCGGATTATTTTGATCAAATGTATGAATGTGCTGTGAAACTTATCAAGAAAGGCAAGGCATTTATCTGCGACCTGTCAGCAGAGGAAATTCGTGCCTATCGTGGAACTCTGACAGAGGGTGGCAAGGAAAGTCCATACCGCAACCGAAGTGTGGAAGAGAATTTACAGTTATTTGAAGAAATGCGAGAAGGAAAATATCAGGACGGAGAAAAAGTGCTCCGTGCAAAAATCGATATGAATTCACCGAATATCAACATGCGTGATCCGGTTATTTACCGTGTGGCTCATATGTCTCATCACAATACAGGAGATAAGTGGTGTATCTATCCGATGTACGATTTTGCACATCCAATCGAGGATGCGATTGAAGGAATCACACATTCTATCTGCACATTGGAATTTGAGGATCACAGACCACTGTATGATTGGGTGGTAAGAGAGTGCGAATTTGAGATGCCTCCGCGTCAGATTGAATTTGCAAAGATGTATCTGACGAATGTGGTAACAGGAAAGCGTTATATTAAGAAACTGGTAGAAGATCAAGTTGTAGATGGATGGGATGATCCACGTTTAGTATCAATTGCAGCATTGAGAAGAAGAGGATTCACACCAGAGTCGCTTAAAATGTTTATTGATATGTGTGGTGTGTCCAAAGCACAGAGTTCTGTAGATTATGCAATGCTTGAGTATTGCATTCGAGAGGATTTAAAGCTGAAGAAGGCTCGTATGATGGCTGTGCTTCACCCGATCAAACTGATTATCGATAACTATCCGGAAGGTGAAGTGGAATATCTGGACGTACCAAACAACCTGGAAAATGAAGAACTTGGTACACGAAAGGTTCCCTTCTGCCGTGAACTGTACATTGAAAGAGATGACTTTATGGAAGAACCGCCGAAGAAGTATTTTCGACTTTTCCCGGGAAATGAAGTTCGTCTGATGTCTGCATATTTTGTAAAATGTGAGAGTTTTGTGAAGGATGAGAATGGCAATGTAACAGAAGTTCACTGTACCTATGATCCAGAGACAAAGAGTGGAAGTGGATTTACCGGAAGAAAAGTGAAGGGGACGATTCACTGGGTGGCAGCACCATATGCACAGAAAGCAGACATTCGTCTGTATGAGAATCTGGTTGATGAGGAGAAAGGTGTATATAATAAAGAAGATGGTTCTCTGAATCTGAATCCAAATTCTCTGACGG
Organism: Schaedlerella sp.; assembly: GCA_020024595.1. Lineage (GTDB taxonomy): Bacteria > Bacillota > Clostridia > Lachnospirales > Lachnospiraceae > Schaedlerella. The sequence continues at coordinate 1,645 of JAHHTO010000174.1, read as the reverse complement.
TTTTGAAAGACTGTTATGTAGAGCCGAGTTTTGCAGATGCCAAAGCATATGACAGTTTCCAGTTTGTAAGAACAGGATACTTCTGTATTGATGCAAAAGATTCTGCACCGGATGCACTTGTGTTTAACCGGATTGTTTCATTGAAGAGTTCTTTTAAACTTCCGAAATAAGAAAAGCAAATGAATGAATTGGCGATTAGTCTGGATACAAAATCAAAAGTTCCGTTGTATGAACAGATTTATCAGTATGTGAAACAGGAGATTCAAAATGGGCGGATCCCAAACGGAGAGAAACTTCCGTCCACGAGATCCTTGTGTCGTTTTTTGGAAGTCAGCCGAAGTACAGTGGAGCTTGCATATGAACAGTTGTTATCTGAAGGATATATTGAAGCAGAACCCTGCAGGGGATATTTTGTGTCGGAATTAGAGGGATTGTATCAGTTAAAACCTCAGAATCAAAAAGTGTTGGACGATCCGGATAAGAAATGTGTACAGTATCGATATGATTTTTCACCGAGTGGTGTAGATTTGAAGAGTTTTCCATACAATGTGTGGAGAAAATTGTCAAAAGAAAGTCTGATGGATGATAGAGCGGAGTTGTTTCGCCTCGGACATCCACAGGGAGAATGGGGACTTCGAAATGCGATCAGTCACTATTTGCATCAGGCGAGAGGAGTCAATTGTTCGCCGGAACAGATTATTGTCGGTGCCGGAAATGACTATCTCCTGATGCTTTTGGCAACTGTTATGGGACAGAACCATAAAGTTGCGCTGGAGAATCCGACATATCGTCAGGCATATCGTTTATTTAAGAACTTGTCCTACGAAGTCTGCACTGTAGATATGGATGCAAAGGGGATGAGCGTGTCTGAACTGGAGAAGTCCGGTGCAGATATTGCATTTGTGATGCCGTCCCACCAATATCCGCTTGGGATCGTTATGCCAATCAGGCGCCGGATGGAATTGCTGCGTTGGGCGGAACAAGAAGGAAGGTATATCATTGAAGATGATTATGATAGTGAGTTCCGTTATAAAGGGAAGCCAATACCAGCACTGCAGGGATATGATAATCATGAAAAAGTAATTTATATCGGGACTTTTTCTAAGTCCATTGCGCCTGCAATTCGTATGAGTTATCTGGTACTTACTCCGCAGCTTTTAAAGCAGTACCAAGAGAGAAGCAGTTTTTTGAGTTCAACAGTTTCCCGTGTAGACCAACTGATTTTACAGAAGTTTATTGAAGAGGGGTACTATGAGAGACATCTGAACAAAACAAGAGCATTATATAAGAGTCGTCATGATACTCTGTTAAGTGCGTTGAAAGGAATTGAACCGGTTGCGAGAATATCAGGAGAGAATGCAGGTGTACATCTGCTTCTGACATTTCAGGGTGGAGTTCGGGAAGAAGAACTGATTTCACGTGCGGAGGAAGAAGGAATCCGGGTATACGGTCTTTCGGAGTATTATGTAGCTCCGGAGCCAGATTCCCCTGCCACTATTTTGCTTGGATACGCGAATATGCAGGAAGAGAGTATTAGAAAAGCAATTGAGATTCTGAGGAATATTTGGGGAGTTCCCGGCTGTGAGAGTGATTAAAACAGAAAAAGAGTGTCAGATACAAAATATTAGTTTGTGTCTGGCACTCT
>JAHHTO010000173.1 GCA_020024595.1 Schaedlerella sp. | reverse complement strand
GATCAAATGCTCCAGACCCGGACAATCTTGCTACGGCTACAATTGAAAGCAGTGTCTGGGAGCAAATTATGAATGGCTCTGGCGTTCTTAAAACAGGTGGATCTAATGATGCTACTGCTGTAAAAAAGCTTCAGTTGTATCTTCGTAAGATCGGTTACGGTGCTATGAACACTGGCTCCCTTTATATTGACGGTGTGTTTGGGGCTTCCACAGAGAAGGCTGTTAAGGGCTTTCAGACTGAATTTGTATATTTACACTCTGATGGCATTGTCGGCAAGGATACTGCAATGGCTCTGGAAAGCGCTCAAACTAACGCTTGGTTCACTCGAAAGAACTATTTTCCGCTGCCTGCCGCGCTTATGACTTATGAAAACTATCCGTACAACGATGATAATGACAAGAGCATTATCATGCGTGCAATTGGCGGTGAACACGGTTATCCACGCTATAACAGCATTGAGCATCAAAATGCTCGCATTGGTGTTGCAAAGGTTCTTCTGAATCGCACCAATCCTGCTAATAAATGTGGTGTTGCAAAGAAGGGAGACTATTCCTTTAAATCCATTTACTTAAACGATGATTATACTTCTAATACATCGATGTATGCTCTTACCCTTCCTCGCGGCTGTCCGGAAATCATGGATCAACTTTCTTGCCTTGCAGATGATCTCATTGATAAGCGATGGCCTGTAGGAGCAGATGCTGTTACTCGTAACCATATCTATCAGAAAGGCTATCCTGCTTATAAACCTGAGAAGTACAAATACGAAAATTTCGTTCGCTATCCTAAAACGGGTACCGTCTACAGCTTCTTCTATACCTCTTCAAGTCTTGTATAAAATAACTCCGTTGATTCTGTATAACACATTATTATCTTTCCTTGTGTAATCAATATCCTTCCACCTATAAAAAAGCAGCTTTCTAAATGAAAGCTGCTTTTTTATAGTATACCTTTAATTTTTATATGTAGTTCGACTTACTAACTACCTCATGAACTCTGATTCTTCTTTGTTTATTATGTTAGCTTTACGTATTTCTTCAAACACACATCACTAAATCTTTTTCACAGTTATTTGAACATATCCTATGCTTTAACAGTGCAGCTTCATTGTTTATAGATATTTCTTTTCTTCAAAAAGAAATCTTTACTGCATCATCGTCGTCTATTCTAACCTCTCCGGCTTTAAACCAAATCGGTACCAGTGTGATGACGTTTTCTCCGTTTGTGATCTGATATTTTCCATTGTAATAATCAAATGGGTCTGCGTCAATTAAATCTTCCTGCCTATTGTTATTCACGTATACTGCAAATGTGTCGATTTCATCATTAACGGTATACCAAGTTGGATAAATAATGTGGACACTGATTTGAACAGAATCATTTGCGTCAGGAAATACTTCAATATTAAATAAACTATTGCTTCGTCCAAATCTTAAATATGTTCTTTTAGAAACACTGAATGCCAACGTGCAATCAAAAGAATGGATACATCCAATTCCATGAGATGTTGAAACCAATACATCATCATGAATTTCTCCCAATACAACACCTTTCTCATCTGTATCGAAAACATGACTAATTTGATTGCAATCATGTATATCAAACAACTGAGTTCCCTGTTTTATATCAACAATTTGTTGTGTAAAATTCAGATTGCGTTCATTTTTCTCATTTAAAACTGTTAAATACCTTTTCTCAACATATCCGTACAATTCTCCTCCAACAGATTTTAGCTGATGCACTGCCGCCCATCCGTCCGGACTATCAAGTTCCATAATTTGTAGCCGCGTTCCATTATAAAGCTTTCCAATCATATGATTGCAAGCTGGCGACTGATAAATCGGAGCAAATGTTCCATTATTGTTTTGTACATAAGCCGTCATTTCTGAGAATACTTGATCCCAGCCAGGTTTCAAATGTACATATTCATCGACACTGGTGCCTGCCTTCGTCCACACTGGAACAAGATCAATAGAATCTATTTTTTCGTTGCTTTCATATCCCCAAAGTCTATACAATGCACGATATTCCAGTTCCCCTTGTTTTTTCTTCTTCGTTATTTTTTCTAATTGAGCAGATCGTTTACCATTGATATAGAGTTCAAAGGTTTCAATTCTATCTTGGCTATCAAATGAAGGATCATATTGAACAATTGCGTCCAGCTTCAAGTTTGCATCATCAGAAAAAACGACTGTATATGCGCAAACACTGTATCCTTTTTCCTGATGTACCGCATAACCAAGCTCTGCCAATGCGTTACCAAAATGAACCGTGTAACATATAATCAAGGCAAAAATACATTTCAATAAAAATTTAACCTTTTTCATACTATCTTTCTCCTCCTTGTGTCAATGTGGTCGGAATTTGTCAGCGATCATATCAATTCAACCTGTGTGCTTTCTAGAGTGTGAGTTCTCTATCTCATATTTCCATTCTTACTTTTCGATCTCCAATATCGAAAATTGCATAATCAAAGGTTTTAAAAAATAGAGATTTCTTTCTTTATCAATTATGTGCTTCTGCTATACACAAACTTGGGATGAATCGAAAACACATGGATAGCTGCGCGCATCTTCTTCCATAGTCACCATGAGTATAGGCAGTAAGCAAATAAAAATGAAACAAATCAATGATTCATATGATGCTTCTTCCTGTTTATTTATTATTATCATTATACCACAGGAATTCTTCATAAAAAATATCGACTGATAAGATTATTTATTAAATGCCATCTACCATGCACATATTTCACTTTTTCAAAAAACTATTTATAACTGTCAGCAATAAAGTGAATTAGGCTGAAATTATAATCATCGATTTCTATTCGATCACTCAATTTTTCATCATTACCCTATTAAGGAAATCTGTTTGCATTGTGGGAGTATACTTTAACTCGAATCGTCTTGGCAAGCAGGGCATCTGTATATACATTTCGATGCTTCTGCTTGTTGGGGAGTACCCCAATCCCCCAGAATCGCAAGCCCGAGATATTGCGGCCTATGCTACTTCCATTGTTACACCATATCATATCAATCAGAGGCATTTACTTTTCCTTGCCTAAAGCTGCGGATGATTTTCAACTTTAATCAGTCCATACTAATATTGTAAAAAGCTGATCTCATGCTTCTTACAGAAACAGGAAACCTGTCTTCTCTTAGACAATTATATCGAACCAATTTTGCACTGAAATGTCACTTTTTAGTAATGAAATTATACGCTATACTATAAGTGCAAAAGGAAGCTGGCGGCCACCATAAACTAATGCAAAATACAAAATAGAAGAAGGTAATAGATTATGACAGTGTATAATCGCGATGCTGCCGCAGCATATGCAATTCAATTCTCTGATGAGAAAAAAGGAAATGGTAAGTATAATAAGGACGGTTTTGGTTTTATTTCTTCAGAGGCAGGTAACTCTGGAAGAGGAGATTGTACCAACTTTGCCTCACAATGTCTCTGGGCAGGTGGACACCCTATGATGGAAGCATGGACAAATACAACGCCTTACGCTAGGCCTGGCACTGGCACAACGACTTGGAATAGTACCAATTCCCTTCGGAACTTCCTTATCAGAAAAGAATGGGCTACAGCTATTGATAACAAGCATGACCTTAAGCGAGGCGATCTCGTATATTCTTATAATAAAGAAAGTAAAGCGTATACCCATGTTGTTATAGTGTGTAGAGATGTTGAATCAGATGGTAAGATTTATATCTGTGGTCATACTGCTAATCAGCGTGATAAAGTTCGAGTAACCCCTAAGGGTTATTCAGATTACTATCTGCATCTCTTTGATTCATTTCCAACAGACGAAACTGCCGTTTTTCATGCTGGATACAACAATCAAAGCGACTTCGATTCCGCAATGTCTGATTATGGCAAAGAAACGCTACATCCCGGTGAAACAAACAATTATGTAAAAAATCTGCAGAATCGTCTTAACTACTTAGGCTACTACTCCGGTCCCATTAATGGTTATTTTGATACTGCGACTGAAAATGCTGTTATTGCTTTTCAAAAGCACTATAATCTTACCGCTGATGGTCTGCCCGGATGGAAAACCAAAAATAAGCTTTACCATCCGTGAGATACCCTCTTATACATCTATATCAGAATAATTAAAGGGATTGCAAGTCAAAATTCTGGCTTGCAATCCCTTTTTTATTCAATTGGAAATACAAAAGAATAAGTAAGATCAGTAGATCCATCATCCCAACAGGGTATAAGAGTAATTTCCTTCGAGTCTGCACTAATGTTTATACAAGCATCCATATTTCCGTAATAGAAGTCATATTTTGCGTTGTATTTTCGATATATTTTTTCCTGCTGTTCATTGTCCACATATAGATCAAAACCAGTGACGCGAAGTACCTGGTCTTCATCGAATCGAACAATCTCATCTTCGGCATAAATGCGGATGTCCGCTTTTCCCTCATGGAGCCTGCAGGATGCGTAATAAGGTATATCCTCCACGTCCATCACTGCCATCATATAGGATTCAGAAGGGGTGTCGGAGATGATGCTGTTTTGCAGGGTGTGAATAGAATCAGGCAGCTTCCCAACGTCCACAGACTCAAAAGCAGGATCAAAGCACAAAAGGCCACACAGCCTGTCCGACTGACTTTCGCCTGTCAGTGGATTTTCGTATTGATAAAATGTGATCGGGCCATCGAACAGAGAAACGATGAACGAGCCGCCGCCCTCATCACAGATGGCATAACTCTTCAACTTCCACTGCTGATCTGTCTGTTTCTGATAACACAGCTCAGCGCCAGATTCAAAGAAAATCCAGATTTCATCATCCACTTCACAATAAAACTCTTTAACTGGCTCCTGAAATAGAGCAGTTTCAGATTCTTGGCTGTTGCATACTTGCCCGTTTTCAACAGTCAAGATAGTGAGAATGTAATCCTCTCCAGCGTATCGTGCAGCAAAGATATCCCCGTCAAACGGCGTACCAGTAAAATAGTATGCCATTCCTTCTGTTTCCCATGAACAGTTTGTATATTGGCTTAAAACAGACTCGATCAAGGATACGGGATACGGAGTGGGATCAACATCCGCAATGATTGAAACAGGAATACCGATAAACAAAAAGATAAAAAAACACAAAGAA
>JAHHTO010000172.1 GCA_020024595.1 Schaedlerella sp. | reverse complement strand
GCAGCAGCCACCGTCAGATAAGGGAAAGCGGCTGAAATTGTATTATATTACACAGGTAGCTGTGAAACCGCCGACGTTTGTCATTTTTGTAAATGATAAAGAATTGATGCATTTTTCTTATACACGGTATCTGGAAAATAAAATCCGGGAAGCATTTGGATTTAAGGGGACATCATTGAAGTTTTTCATCCGAGAGAGAAAAGAAAAGGAGCAGTAGAGTATGGAACGAATCATCTGCCTTATAGTGGGATATGCATGTGGCCTGTTTCAGACAGGGTATCTTGTTGGTAAGTTACATCATATTGATATTCGAAAACAAGGAAGCGGTAATGCTGGGAGTACCAATGCACTGCGTGTGATGGGTTGGAAAGCCGGAGCACTTACATTTATCGGAGATGTGTTGAAATGTGTGCTTGCAGTGGTGGCGATGCGATTTGTTTTTCGTGAGACGGAGTTTGCACCGCTGCTTGGAATGTATGCAGGCTTGGGAGCAACATTGGGACACAATTTTCCATTTTATCTGAAGTTCAAAGGTGGAAAGGGAATCGCTGTGCTGGCAGGTCTGGTTGTATCCACCAGTGTTTGGATGGTACCGATTCCATTAGCTGCCTTTCTTGTGGCGGTGCTGTTAACAAGGTATGTGTCGCTTGGCTCTTTACTGGCATCTACGACTTTTTTTCTGGAAATGATTCTGTTTGGAGAACTGGGTGGATTCGAGATGGTGATGAAGTATCGTCTGGAGTTGTACGGCATTGCATTTATTCTAATGCTGCTTGCATGGATACGGCATAAGGATAATATTAAGCGTTTACTGGAAGGAAAAGAGAACCGATTTGGTTCTAAGAAATCATAGTGATAGAAGATTGCTTGAAAAGGAGAATGGAGATTATGGCAAATGTAGGAATCATCGGTGCGGGAAGCTGGGGAACGGCATTGTCTGTTCTGCTTCATGATAATGGGCATCAGGTGACTGTCTGGTCTATCGATGCAGAAGAAGTGCGGATGTTGAGTGAAGAGCGTGAACATAAAACCAAACTTTCAGGAGTGAAACTGCCGGAAGATATGATATTTACAGGAACTCTGGAAACAGCAGTCAGAGGAAAAGATTTTCTTGTCTTGGCAGTGCCATCTCCATTTACACGTATGACAGCGAAGAAGATGAGTGCATATGTGGAAGAAGGACAGGTGATTGTAGATGTTGCGAAAGGAATTGAGGAGGGAACTCTGAAAACGCTTTCTCAGCAGATCGAAGAAGAAATACCACAGGCGGATGTTGCGGTTCTCTCCGGACCGAGTCATGCAGAGGAAGTTGGTCGGAAGCTTCCAACAACTTGCGTAATTGGTGCAAAGACGAAAGAAACTGCAGAATATCTGCAGAGAATGTTTATCAGCAAAGCGTTTCGTGTTTATACAAGTCCGGATCTTTTGGGGATCGAACTGGGAGGAGCTTTGAAAAATGTTATCGCTCTGGCTGCGGGGATTGCAGACGGGCTTGGATATGGAGATAATACGAAGGCGGCTCTGATTACAAGAGGAATTGCGGAAATTGCAAGGCTGGGTGTAAAGATGGGTGGAAAAATCCAGACATTTAGCGGATTGACTGGAATCGGAGATTTGATCGTTACCTGTGCCAGTGTCCATAGTCGGAATCGGAAAGCCGGATATTTGATCGGACAGGGGAAATCCATGCAGGAAGCAATGGATGAGGTAAAGATGGTCGTGGAAGGCGTTTATTCAGCTAAGGCTGCAGCAGCTCTTGCAGAGAAGTATGAAGTCTCCATGCCGATCGTACAGGAAGTCAATGCAGTGCTTTTTGAAGGAAAAAATCCGGCAGAAGCAGTGGATGACTTGATGCAGCGGGAATTACGAAGTGAGGTAGCAGCACTTCCGTGGGAAGAAAAGAAGTAAGAAAATAGGAATATCCCCCCTTCATTCTGCATACATTGGTATCAGCAGAATAAGGGGGAATTTTTATGGATTCATTTCAGTTATACAAAGATATGAAAGCCAGAACCAATGGCGAAATCTACATTGGAGTAGTTGGTCCGGTGCGGACAGGCAAGTCAACTTTTATTAAAAGGTTCATGGAGTTACTTGTTTTGCCAAATATGACGGATGAACATGCAAAGGGGCGCACAAAGGATGAGTTACCACAATCAGCTTCGGGGACCACGATTATGACAACAGAACCTAAATTTGTACCGAAGGAAGCAGCAAAAATCAGGCTAGCAGAAGATGTGGATGTGAAAGTAAGGCTGATTGATTGTGTTGGATTTATGGTAGAAGGAGCCTCTGGTCATACAGAAAATGAGACAGAACGGCAGGTGAAAACCCCGTGGTTCGAGTACGAAATTCCATTTACGAAAGCGGCATCGATCGGGACACAAAAGGTGATCCATGATCATTCTACCGTGGGCATTGTTGTGACAACGGATGGAAGCATCGGAAGTATTCCACGGGAACAGTATGTGGCAGCAGAGGAAAGAACGGTACAAGAGCTGAGCTCTATAGGGAAGCCGTTTGTGATGATCCTAAATTGCAGGAAACCATATACAGAAGAGGTAGCAGCATTGAAAAAGGAACTGGAAAATAAATATCAGACCTCAGTGCTAGCAGTCAACTGTGAACAAATGAAAGAGGAAGATGTGCATCATATCATGCGTCAGATGTTGTTTGGTTTTCCGATTTCGGAAGTGGAATTCTATATTCCGAAGTGGGTGGAGATGCTTTCACGAGAACATACCATAAAGAAAGATCTATTACGTACCGTGAGAGGTGTGATGGCAGAACTAACGGATATCCGGAGTGCGACTGCCAGGTTGCCAGAGTGTGGAAGTGATTACATAGAGAAAATTCAGATCGAAAAAATTGAAATGGATAGTGGAAAGGTGAGTATCCAAATTTTATTTGATCAGAAGTTCTACTATGAAGTGCTCAGCGAATTGACAGGAACGTCTATACAGGGAGAATATGAGCTGATTAATGTAATAAAAGAACTTGCTTCGATGAAGGAAGAATATACACAGGTCAAGGATGCTTTTGCTGATGTGAAAATGAAAGGGTACGGGGTGGTGAGTCCGAAAAAAGAGGAAATCCACCTAGATGAGCCAGTAATCATTAAACAGGGAAATAAGTTCGGAGTTAAGATTCATTCTGAGGCACCATCTATCCACATGATCCGTGCTAATATTGAGACGGAAATTGCCCCGATTGTGGGGAATGAGCAGCAGGCGCAGGATCTGGTTGATTATATCAAGGCTGAAGGGGAGACGGAAGAGGGGGTATGGGCAACCAATATTTTTGGAAAATCAGTGGAAGAACTTGTGATGGATGGGATGCGTAATAAAATTGCAATGATCAATGATGAGAGTCAGGTAAAGCTACAGGAATCTATGCAGAAGATTGTCAATGACTGCAATGGAGGTCTGGTCTGCATTATTATCTGAAGCAGTACACGGGAATTTTAAAGAAGATGTGGAGCGCAGGGGTGCTGTCAGAGGAGAGAACTTTTTGAGTATTCTGTCAGATATTCCCGCGTTCCATTGACTAATAGGACAAATTTCTCTTGTGGGGAAGAAAAAGAAACGGTATAATGATATTTATAAAAAATTGAAAAAGATGCAGAAATATGGTCGATGAGATAGATTTCTGATGAAAGGTGAAAATACATATGAGCAGACAGTATGAAAAACTGAGAAAGTGTTATGAATATTGCAGGTCTGTAACAGAGTTTCAGCCGAGAGTTGGCTTGATTTTAGGATCTGGTCTTGGCAATTATGCGAAAAATATGAAGATAGAGTGCGTAATCCCGTATGGGGATATCCCGGGATTTCCGGTATCTACGGTGAAAGGACATGCTGGGCAGTTCCTGTTGGGCTATATCGGAGATGTGCCGGTGATTTTGATGAAGGGTCGAGTACACTATTATGAAGGATATTCTATGGAAGAGGTTGTACTCCCGATCAGACTGATGAAACTTTTGGGAATCGAAGTGTTGTTTTTGACGAATGCAGCAGGTGGAATTAACAGGAAATTCTGTACAGGTGATTTTATGATGATTACCGATCAAATTTCAAATTTTGTTCCATCTCCATTGATTGGAGAAAATGTATCAGAGCTGGGAGATAGATTTCCGGATATGACACATATATATGATATAAGACTACAGAAACTGATTCAAAAAATAGCAGAAGAAGAGCAGATTCCAATACAAAAAGGAGTATATGTACAGAGTTCGGGACCGAATTTTGAAAGTCCTGCTGAGATTCGTATGTTTGCGACGCTGGGAGCAGATGCGGTCGGTATGAGTACAGCCTGCGAGGCACTGGCAGCAAGACATGCGGGAATACGGGTGTGTGGGATTTCCTGTATCTCTAACATGGCAAGTGGGATCAGCGAAGAAGATTTTTGCGACCTGGATGTGCAGGCAGTGGCAGATAGACGTTCCAGAGAGTTTGAACTGCTTGTGACACAGGTGATTCTGAAACTGGATTCTGTGCACCAGTGAAAACAGGGAACGTGCAGATATACAGGGTGAGAAAAAGTGACAAAAAAAGCAAAGAGATCATTTCGATAAGGAGAGCATAATATGCATACACGAATTTTTAATGTACAAATTTTGACTATGGAAGAAGGACGGTCCACCTTTCTTGGTGAAGTTCATATTCAGGGGGACACAATTACTTATGTAGGACCGGCTTTGGAAAATAACGGGGAAACATGGGATAGAGAGATTGACGGAGAGGGAAATCTCCTGATGCCAGGATTTAAGAATGCACATACACATACGGCAATGACATTTCTGCGTTCTTATGCAGATGATATGAAATTGGACGAGTGGTTGCATCAGCAGATATTTCCGAATGAGGCAAAGCTTACAGGAGAAGCTGTGTATTGGTTTACAAAGCTTGGTATCATGGAATATCTGACGAGCGGGATCACAGCGGCATATGATATGTATTTCTATGTAGATGACGGTGCAAGAGCAGCAAAAGACAGTGGATTTCGGTATGTGTTTTGTGACAGTATCAATGATTTTGGTGGAACTGTAGAAGGCGTTGAAAAGGATTATCTGCGCTTGAATCAGGATGAGAAGAAGCAGATCAGTCACCGCATTGGATTCCATGCGGAATATACAACAAGTCGAG
>JAHHTO010000171.1 GCA_020024595.1 Schaedlerella sp. | reverse complement strand
ATTGTAATGAGCATGGGGGGATTGTATTAAATGCGGCAATAAAAGTGAACAACATCTTACCGGTTCAAGTAGAAGTAAGACGTCTTGAAAAGCTTCAAATTGAGTTTGCGAGTGAAGATGTGGGAACATTTGGAATTTCTACTCAAATTGAAGATGTTCAGAACTGTAATAATCCATATGATCCATTTGCACTTCATAAGGCAGCATTGATTGCGGTAGGGATCATTCCTATAGACAGTAAAGAAGATTTAGAAAGTCTGCTGAAAAGACTTGGAGGAGGAATTTTTATTTCTACACAGGTAATTGGAATTCCAAAAGGTTCAGGACTGGGTACGAGCAGTATTTTGGCAGGCGCATGTGTGAAAGCATTAAAGGAATTTATAGGAGAACAACCGTCTAATAACGAAGTTTATGATATTGTATTAGGGGTAGAACAATTGATGAGTACCGGAGGCGGGTGGCAGGATCAAGTTGGTGGTCTGTCGAATGGGATTAAGTTTATCACAAGTAATCCTGGAATTGTACAAAAACTCCGCGTGGAAGACGTAAATATTTCAGAAGACACGAAGAAAGAATTGCAAGAGAGATTTGCATTAATTTACACAGGACAGCGACGGTTGGCTAGAAACCTGTTAAGAGATATCATGGGAAAATATATTGGGAGCAATCCAGAGACGTTGAAAGTACTACATGATATACAGCCTCTTGCGATTTTGATGAAGCTTGAATTAGAACGAGGAAATGTAGATGCGTTTGCAGAACTGTTGAATCAGCATTGGGAATTGTCAAAGAAACTAGACGAAGGATCTACAAATACCTGCATTGATCAGATCTTTTTGGCATGTGATGATTTAATTGATGGTCATTTTATTTCCGGAGCCGGAGGAGGAGGATTTCTTCAGGTAATATTAAAAAAAGGAATTACGCATGAGCAGTTAAGAGAACGGCTGAGAGAAATATTCCAAAACAATGGTGTTGATGTTTGGAATATTGAGTTGATATAGTTGATTTATTGAAAAATTCTTTACGATATTTTATTTGCAAATATATCGTAAAGAATTTTTTTTGTAGTAGGATTGACACAAAAAAATATATATTATATACTGACATGAGTTCACAAAACCAAAAAGGGGGATTGTACATGAACAGACAAGAAAGTGATATTTTGATACAACTTGTAAATGAGCCATATGTAAACCAGAGACGATTGGCTGAATCTACAGGATATTCGTTGGGGATTATAAACCGTTCTCTTAAATCCTTACTTAGTGAAGGGTATATTGACAGCCATATCAATTTAACAGACAGAGCAAAGCAAGAACTACAAAATAAGACACCGTTCAATGCTGTAATCTTAGCAGCAGGATATGGAATGCGGATGGTACCGATTAATATGGAGACTCCAAAAGGATTAATAGAAGTTCATGGAGAAGCTTTGATTGAAAGATTAATTAGGCAGTTGCAAGAAGTCGGAATCGAGCAAATCTTAATTGTTGTTGGGTTTATGAAAGAAAACTATGAATATCTGATAGACAAGTATAATGTGCAACTCATTGTAAATGAAGAGTATGCGGAAAAAAATAATCTTTATTCGATGAATAAAGTCTTAAAATATCTGGGAAATACATATATCTTACCTTGCGATATTTGGTGTGAAAGTAATCCGTTTAGCAGTAATGAACTGTACTCCTGGTATATGGTGAGCGATTTAGTGGAAAGTGACAGTGCTATACGAGTGAATCGTAAAGGAGAACTTACAGTTGTTACAGGAGAATCGGGTGGAAATGCGATGCTTGGTATTGCATATTTACTGAAAAATGAGGCTGATATTGTGAAACAGAGAGTTTCAGAGCTTTGTAAGGACAAACGATATGAAGATGCTTTTTGGGAAGAAGCTCTTTATGAGAAAAATAAAATGATTGTACCGGCAAAGGTTGCACATTATGAGAATGTTATTGAAATAAACACATATGAGCAGTTAAGGGAATTGGATAGTCAGTCAGGGCAGTTGAAAACAGACACGATTACAGTTATTGCCAAAGAACTTGGAGTTGGAGAAGAAGATATTTCAGATCTTACAGTTATGAAAAAAGGAATGACAAACAGATCCTTTTTATTCCATTGTTTAGGTGAGAAATATATCATGAGAATTCCGGGAGAAGGAACGGATCAGTTAATAAATCGAAAAGAGGAAGCAGCAGTATATGGAGTAATCCAAGGAAAGAATATCTGTGATGAACCTATTTATATCAATCCACATAATGGTTATAAAATTACGAAATATTTGAACAATGCAAGAGTATGTGATCCCCTTAATATGGAAGATGTTAGTAAATGTATGAAGCAGCTGCATAAGTTCCATGAAATGGAATTTCAGGTTGAACATGAATTTAATATTTTCAGACAAATTGAGTTTTATGAAACTCTTTGGGAAGGTAAGCCATCCGTATATAAAGACTATAAAAAGACAAAAGAAAATATATTTATGCTAAAGCCATATATTGAATCTCATGTGGAGAAAAAAATACTGACACATATCGATGCTGTTCCGGACAATTTTTTGTTTATTACAACCCCGGATGGTACAGAAGAAATACGGTTGATTGATTGGGAATATGCCGGGATGCAGGATCCCCATGTAGATATTGCAATGTTTGCAATATATGCATTGTATGACAGAGAACAGGTAGAGAATCTGATTGATGCATATTTTGTAGAAGGATGTTCCAAAGAGGTGCGTATAAAGATATACTGTTATATTGCTTCTTGCGGATTACTGTGGAGTAATTGGTGCGAATATAAAAGGGCTCTAGGAGTTGAGTTTGGAGAATATTCGTTAAGGCAGTATCGTTATGCAAAAGATTATTACCGACTTGTACAAAATGAGATCAATAAGGATGGAGTCTGATCGTTAAAGAAAAGGAGGTAGAAAAGTGGGATATATAGTTGACAGTGCAGTGATTATGGCCGCAGGGACAGCGAGTAGATTTGCACCATTATCATATGAAAAACCAAAGGCTCTGATAAAAGTAAAGGGAGAAATATTAATTGAAAGACAGATTAGGCAGCTAAAAGAAGCTGGAATTACACAGATTATCATCGTAGTCGGATATCAAAAAGATAAGTTTTATTATTTGCAGGAAAAGTATGGTGTTCAGCTTGTAGAGAATGACCAATATTTAGTTCGTAATAATCATTCTACGATATATGCAGTTAGGCAGTATTTACATAATACATATATATGTTCTGCAGATAATTACTTTAGTAAGAACCCATTTGAAAAAGAAGTAGAAGAAAGTTATTATGCAGCTGTGTATGCAGATGGTGAAACATCAGAGTGGTGTATGGAAGAAGACGATGAAGGGTATATCAATAGTATCCAAATTGGAGGATGCAATGCATGGTATATGTTGGGGCATACTTTTTGGAGTGAAGACTTTAGTCGGAAGTTTGTAGATATCTTGGAACAGGAGTATGATTTACCGGAAACGCAAGGGCTTTTGTGGGAAAGTATTTTAAAGAACCATCTTCATGAATTAAAAATGAAGATTAAAAAATATCCGGAAAACTACATATATGAGTTCGATACATTAGAAGAATTGAGAACATTTGACGCCGCTTACTTAGAATGTTCGGGTTCTGCAATCATGGAGAAGATTGCCATGAAAATGCAGTGTTCAGAAGGTAAGATAGTAAAAATGAAAACAATTACCGGGAAAGATAATTCAGCAGAAGGATTTTCGTTTGAAGTTTTTGGAAAAAGATATCGTTACTTATATCAGGACGGAACTGTACAGGAATTGATATAAGAATGAAAATACAATATAGGAGGAAAGATATGATAACAGGACTGTCAGCAGGGGTGCTTTGGGGGCTTGATACAGTAATATTGGGGATTGCATTGGTGATGACTCCTTTCGTGTCAACAGAACAGGCTATCTTTTTAGCACCATTTGTCAGCACATTTTTACATGATGCTTGCTCATCCATATGGATGTTGATCTATATGGGGATTCGCAGGCAGTATAAGAATGTGTTGAAGGCATTAAAGACACGCAGTGGTAAATTTATTATTTTGGGGGCACTTTTAGGAGGACCTATAGGAATGTCAGGATATGTGGCATCAATTAATTACATAGGTCCGGCATATACAGCAATTATTTCTGCAATGTTTCCTGCATTAGGTGCCTTTTTGTCTTATGTTTTTCTGAAAGAGAAGATGCGGCCTATTCAAATAATTGGTTTGATTGTCAGTATAGGAGGAATTATCGTGTTAGGATACACACCTGGAGGGGGAGAAATCAAAAACTTGGTGTTGGGTTTTTCCTGTGCGATTCTTTGTTGTGTAGGATGGGCGTCGGAGGCAGTAATATGTGCATATGGTTTGAAAGATCCCAATATTACTGACGAGCAGGCATTGCAAATTCGTCAATTAACTTCAGCTGTTTTTTATGGGGCTGTGATTTTATCAGTGTTAAAAGGCTGGGAGTTTACATTCGCACTTTTACCGACAAAAGCATTCTTGATCATTCTTATTTCGGCATTATTTGGAACTGCTTCCTATCTGTGCTATTATAGAGCTATTGGAACGATTGGAGCATCTAAATCCATGGCTTTGAACATTACATATTCAGCATGGTCGGTTGTGTTTTCAATTCTGCTGCTCCATACACTGCCGGATTTGAAAAGTATATTATGTGGAATCGTGATAGTGGCAGGATCACTTGTGGCAGCAACAGATATGAAAGAAATATTTACTCGGAAATGAGGGGGGGATACAAACTGCTGAAAAGTAGTTTGTATCTGTTTTTGTGTCGTTTCCTAGTTTCTACTGTAAACGAAGCATCATGGAAAACTATATCAAGGAGAGCAAGAGTGACTTTGATTTTGACGCTGCAAGCAACATATTTCATTGGTTTAGATGACAGGTATTATCGGCAATAATGAGTAAACAGCAGATTGATACCATTTGCTTAAAATTGCTGAAGCTAGAATAACAACTACAACGAACCTTGACAGTAAAAACATGTAATTTAGATAAGAATAGAGATTTCTTGGTTCAAAAAACCAAATACGAATTATTTGAAGAAGGTTACATTCTCATGAAGAATTTAAGTTAATTATCTGAAAGCGATAATCGTGAATTCT
>JAHHTO010000170.1 GCA_020024595.1 Schaedlerella sp. | reverse complement strand
CAGGAGAGAAATACATTGTATGAAAAATATGCAGAGGATTCCAGAGTGGGTGTTCGGAGTCTGATTGCAAAATATCAGAAGCAGGAAGCAGACCTTTTGGCAGAACGTGTAAGATTGGATGCAATGTGGGAGTATGAGAGAAAATATAAAAATTGTACGTACATCTGCGGGATTGATGAAGCAGGAAGAGGACCGCTGGCAGGTCCTGTGGTGGCAGGCGCTGTTGTTTTGCCAAAGAACTGTGAGATTTTGTATCTTAATGATTCCAAGAAACTGTCAGCTAAGAGACGAGAAAAACTCTATGATGAAATTATGGAGAAGGCAGTGGCAACAGGAATTGGCATGGCATCTCCTGCACGAATTGATGAGATTAATATTCTGCAGGCAACTTATGAAGCGATGCAATCTGCAATTGGGCAGTTAGGTGTTGTTCCGGATGTATTGTTGAATGATGCAGTGACCATACCGGGAGTTACTGGAGTACAGGTGCCGATTATCAAAGGAGATGCAAAAAGCGTGTCGATTGCGGCAGCAAGTATTCTGGCGAAGGTGACTAGAGACCGGCTGATGATACAGTATGATAAGATTTTGCCAGGATATGGATTTGCTCAGAATAAAGGGTATGGTTCGGCAGAGCATATTCAGGCGTTGAAAGAACAGGGGGCTTCTCCGATTCACAGGAAGAGTTTTATTAAAAATATTGTCATTGCAGAAGTATAGAATATGAATCAAAGAAAAGTTGGAAGTATGTATGAGCAGGCGGTTGGTTACTATCTGGAACAGCAAGGATATGAAATTCTAGAATACAATTATCGATGCCGTATGGGAGAGATTGACCTCGTTGCACAAGACGGAGAATATCTGGTATTCTGTGAGGTTAAGTATCGAA
Organism: Schaedlerella sp.; assembly: GCA_020024595.1. Lineage (GTDB taxonomy): Bacteria > Bacillota > Clostridia > Lachnospirales > Lachnospiraceae > Schaedlerella. The sequence goes on along the minus strand of JAHHTO010000170.1, from coordinate 4,293 downwards.
GAAGTTATAGGGCAGGAAGCCCTCTGGAGGCTGTTGATCAGTGTAAACAAAAGAAAATCTGGAAGGTTGCACAGCATTATTTAATGATGCACCGTCTGACAGATATTCCGTGTCGTTTTGATGTCATCGGAATAGAAGATGGGAAAATAATAGTGATAAAAAATGCATTTGAGGGATAGGATATGGCAATCAATGTGAAGTATAAAAATGGATCAGAGGTCTTACGACTTGTAGAAAAAGAAGTTCCTTATCTGGAATATCCAATGCTCGTGGATACCGGAGTTGTGCAGCATGGATTTTCTACACGTTTGGGAGGAGTCAGCAGAGGGTGCTATGATTCGTTGAACCTGAGTTTTACACGTGGAGATAAAGAAGAGAATGTCAGAGAGAATTTTCGGAGGATTGCGGAATCAATTGGTGTGAAGTGCGAAAACATGGTGTTTTCTCAACAGACACATACAACGAATGTGCGTATTGTGACGGAGGCAGATCGAGGAGCGGGAATGATACGTCCCTTGACATATCAGGATGTGGACGGGCTTGTCACAAATGTTCCGGATATCTGTTTGGTCACATTTTATGCGGATTGTGTTCCTTTGTTCTTTGTGGATCCGGTAAAACATGTTATTGGATTGAGTCATTCTGGATGGAGGGGAACTGTCGGGAAAATCGGGAAAGTAACGGTGGAGTTGATGAAGAAGGAATATGGATGCAACCCGATGGATATTCGGGCGGCGGTAGGTCCCTCCATTTGTCAAGACTGTTATGAAGTGAGCGAGGACGTGATTGAGCAGTTTCGGAAGAACTTCTTTGAAAGTGATTGGCAAGATTTATTCTACAGAAAAGGTGATGGAAAATATCAGCTGAACTTGTGGAAAGCCAATGAAATCGTTTTCAGAGAAGCTGGAATTATTGAAGAACATATTGCAGTGACAAATGTATGCACACATTGTAACAGTGATATTTTGTATTCTCATAGAACAACCGGGGATAAGAGAGGAAATCTGGCTGCCTTTTTGTCATTGTGTAGGAAGAATGAGGGGAATAGTTCAGGACTTCATTGCAGTCTTTGATTTTACAGAAAGGTACCGTGGACAGAGAAGGGAGAGATAAAATGGATTCGACAACAGAGATCATTCAAGAAACAGCAGAATCTTCTGTCAATGAAGTACAGGCAGAAATGAGCGGATTTATGCAGTATTTACAGAATCATATTCCAGATATAATTTCTTTCGGAATTCGCCTGGGAATCGCGCTGGTGATATTTCTGATTGGTCGGTTTTTAATTCAGGTTATCCGGAAAAGTGTACGCCATTCTATTGAACGAAGTAATGCAGATACCGGAGTCGCACAGTTTACAGATTCTTTATTAAAGTTTGGACTGTATGTACTGTTGGTTGTGATCGTAGCGGGCAATCTTGGGATTGAAATGTCTTCAATCACTGCATTGTTTGCGGCAGCCGGTGTGGGGATCTCTCTGGCTTTGCAGGGAACCTTGTCTAATCTGGCAGGTGGTGTTCAGATTTTATTTTTGAAGCCATTTGTAGTCGGAGACTATATTATTGAAGATACGAACAAAAATGAAGGCACGGTGAAAGAAATCAAAGTGTTTTATACAAAGTTGTCAACGATCGATAATAAGACAATTGTGATTCCAAATGGTATTTTGACAGGGAACAGTCTGACGAATGTAACTGCGAAAGAGGAGCGTCAGCTGGACTTGAAGGTAGGGATCTCTTATCAGTCTGATTTGAAAAAAGCAAAGCAGATTTTGGAACAGATCATCTGGGATAATTCAAATATTATAAGGGATGAAGAATGGAAAGTGTTTGTGGATTCTCTCGGGGAAAGTGCTGTGATTCTTGGAATCCGTGCGTGGGTCAGAACGGAAGAATACTGGCCGACACGGTGGGAGATTTTGGAATCTATTAAACTGCGGTTTGATGAGAATAATATAGAAATTCCATACAATCAGTTGACGGTTCATTTGGGAAAATCAGACTGATTCATGATCAATATGCAGATAAGCACACAAGGAAAAAGGTTACGTTTGCAAAAGAAAAGCGAACGTAATCTTCAATGTGCAGAACAGTATCGGATTTATGGAATCCATAAAATTCACAGATTTGTAAAAAAGTATTGATATTTATAAGAAAAGGCGATATAATAGCAAAAGTTCATTTTATATTTATGCCGAAATAGCTCAGTAGGTAGAGCACTTCACTCGTAATGAAGGGGTCGTCGGTTCAAGTCCGATTTTCGGCTGACGGAGAATACCACAGGTTCAAAAGAGCTTGTGGTATTTTAGATTTTAAGGAATGTTATGAGAAAGAGGAAAAGAAAATGAAGAGAGAAAAATTTGGCTCGCGTCTCGGATTTATCCTTATTTCTGCAGGATGTGCGATCGGACTGGGAAATGTATGGAGATTTCCGTATATTACGGGAGCGTATGGTGGAGCAACATTTGTACTGATTTATCTGTTTTTCTTGTTTGTACTGGGTCTACCGATTATGGTTATGGAATTCTCAGTGGGAAGAGCCAGCCAGAAGAGCGCAGCGTTGTCTTTTGATAAGTTGGAACCAAAGGGAACGAAATGGCATTGGTATAAATATGGAGCAATGGCAGGTAATTATCTGCTGATGATGTTCTATACAACAATCGGTGGTTGGATGTTTCTTTACTTCGTAAAAATGCTGACAGGCAAGTTTGAAGGTCTGGATGCGGAGGGAGTAGCAGGGGAATTTGGAGAGTTGATGGGGCGTCCGGTACTAATGGCAGTCTGCATGATCATCGTTGTTACAGCTTGTTTTGCGATTTGTAACCTTGGACTGCAGAAAGGTGTGGAGAATATCACAAAAGTGATGATGGGGCTTCTGCTTGCACTGATGATCATACTTGCAGTACGTTCCATAGCACTTCCGGGAGCAGAAGAAGGATTGAAGTTTTATCTTCTTCCAAATCTAGGCAAGATTCAGGATGTGGGAGTGAAGGAAGTAGTTTTTGCAGCAATGGGGCAGGCTTTCTTTACTTTAAGTCTTGGAATTGGTGCAATTGCGATTTTTGGAAGCTACATTGATAAGTCTAGAAGTCTGACAGGAGAAGCAATCTTTGTTACCATTTTGGATACCTGTGTGGCATTGATTGCAGGATTGATCATTTTTCCGGCAAGTTTTGCTTTTGGTGTGAATCCGGATAGTGGACCGAATCTGATATTTATTACACTGCCGAATATATTTAATGCAATGAGTGGTGGTAGAATCTGGGGAGCATTGTTCTTTCTGTGTATGGTGTTTGCAGCGACATCTACCATTATCGCAGTATTTGAAAATATCATTTCTTTTGCTATGGATTTGACTGCATGCAGTAGACAGAAGGCGGTTATCTGCAATTTGATCGCAATTATCGTGTTGTCATTTCCGTGTCTACTTGGATTCAATGTATTGAGTGGCGTGCAGTTGCTTGGGGAAAATTCTACAATTTTGGATGTTGAAGATTTTCTTGTGAGCAATAATTTGCTTCCGTTAGGAAGTCTGATTTACCTGTTATTCTGTACCAGTCGTTATGGATGGGGATGGAAGAACTTTTTAAAGGAAGCAAACAGCGGAGTAGGAGTAAAGTTCCCGAAATGGGCAAGAGTGTACGTATCCTATATCCTGCCTTTTATTGTATTGTTTATCTTTGTGCAAGGATATTGGGCATTATTCCATAAATAAAACAGTATGATACGAGGAAGTGCTGTTGATGATATAGAATATGTTGAATGAATAAAATAAGAAGAAAAAATGAGAAAGAAATCTGTAATGACAGGTTTCTTTCTCATTTTAAAAACAATTAAGCAGAATGATCAATCGTGATGGTAGGCGTTACCTTTACTTCTGTTGAGGCTGCAGGTGCCGACACTGCAGGAGAAGGAATTGGAAGAGGATTCATCGGAATTTCTGCAGAAGATACAGCCGAATAGTGTTCGGCGATCTGTCGATATCGTGCATCGTTTATAGAAGGTTTTGCAAAAATATCATCAAAGCAGGCTGTCTGACAATGCTCTTGAGCCTTTCTGGCAGTTTTCTTTTTGCGAAGCTGTTCTTTCAGCTGACGTTCCAGTATGATTTTTCGCCTTTTCTCGGCAATACGTTCTGCCTGAAATAAGTGTTCTTCTCGATGGAGTCTGGCAATTTTGATATTGCTGTTTTGAATGACAGATTTAATCTTTCTTATGATAATAGATGCTTCTTTTGAGTCAGATACTTTTAATTTAACTTTGGAAAGTTCACTGTAATTGGATGCAATAAGTC
>JAHHTO010000017.1 GCA_020024595.1 Schaedlerella sp. | reverse complement strand
GTTACACTGAGAGGCGAGAGAATGTATGAGTTCGTTGATCGTCTGATTAACCTTTCACTTCCTCGTGTACGTGACTTCAGAGGTGTTAACCCGAACGCATTTGACGGAAGAGGTAACTACGCACTTGGAATTAAGGAACAGCTTATTTTCCCAGAAATCGAGTACGACAAAATCGACAAAGTCAGAGGTATGGATGTAATTTTTGTTACAACAGCTAAGACAGATGAGGAAGCTCGTGAATTGCTTGCACAGTTCAATATGCCGTTTACAAAGTAAGGAGGGAAATCATGGCAAAGACATCTATGAAAATCAAACAGCAGCGTGCACCAAAATTCTCCACAAGAGAATACAACCGTTGCAGAATTTGTGGTCGTCCACATGCATATTTAAGAAAATATGGTATCTGCCGTGTCTGCTTCCGTGAACTGGCATACAAAGGTCAGATTCCGGGAGTTAAGAAAGCCAGCTGGTAAGCACTGAACACTTGGCGATGCCAGGCGTAAAGTGCAGGCAGAAAATCGTGTAATTGATAGAATATTGAGAAGGAGGATACATCCACATGACTATGAGTGATCCAATTGCAGATATGCTTACAAGAATCCGTAATGCAAACACTGCTAAACATGATACAGTTGATGTTCCTGCATCCAAGATGAAAATTGCAATCGCAGAGATTCTCCAGGATGAAGGTTATATCACAAAATATGATATCGTAGAAGACGGAAACTTCAAGACCATTCACATCACCCTGAAATACGGTGTTGATAAGAATGAAAAAGTTATCTCCGGTCTGAAGAGAATTTCAAAACCGGGTCTTCGCGTATATGCAAACAGCGAGGATATGCCGAAGGTGCTTGGCGGACTTGGAACTGCTATCGTATCTACAAACAAAGGCGTAATCACAGATAAAGAAGCAAGAAAACTTGGCGTAGGCGGAGAGGTTCTTTGCTTCGTTTGGTAAGATAAAAGAGATTTGGAACGGGAAGGAAACTTTCCAGAGAAGAAACTGAAAACAGAATAGACATCGCATCTATTCCGAGAATTTAAGTTAGGAGGACAAAGGTATGTCACGTATTGGAAGACTGCCAATTACAATCCCAGCAGGTGTTACTGTTGAGATTGCAGAGAATAATGTTGTGACCGTAAAAGGTCCTAAGGGAACTCTTTGCAAAGAGCTTCCGACAGAAATGGAAATCAAACAGGAAGGCGAAGAAGTAATCGTTACAAGACCGAACGATCTGAAGAAGATGAAATCTCTTCACGGTCTGACAAGAACACTGATCAACAACATGGTTGTTGGAGTTACAAACGGATATGAAAAAGTTCTGGAAGTAAACGGTGTAGGTTACAGAGCAGCCAAATCCGGTAATAAGCTGACACTGAATCTGGGATACTCTCACCCGGTTGAGATGATCGATCCGGAAGGTGTTGAGACCGTTCTGGAAGGACAGAACAAGATTACTGTAAAAGGTATCGATAAAGAAAAAGTAGGTCAGTATGCAGCTGAAATCAGAGACAAGAGAAGACCAGAGCCATATAAGGGCAAAGGTATCAAGTATGCTGATGAAGTAATCAGACGTAAAGTTGGTAAGACAGGTAAGAAATAATTAAGGAGGGTGTGAAAATGGTTAGTAAAAAATCAAGAAGTGAAATTCGTAGAAAAAAACACATGAAATTACGTAACCGTTTCAGCGGTACAGCTGAAAGACCACGTTTGGCTGTGTTTAGAAGTAATAATCACATGTATGCACAGATTATTGACGATACAGTTGGAAACACTCTGGTGGCAGCTTCCACTCTTCAGAAAGATGTGAAAGCAGAACTTGAGAAAACCAACAACGTTGATGCCGCAGCATATCTTGGAAAAGTGATTGCTGAAAAGGCAAAAGAAAAAGGTATTACAGATGTTGTCTTTGACAGAGGCGGCTTTATATACCAGGGTAAGATTCAGGCATTAGCAGACGCAGCAAGAGAAGCTGGGTTGAATTTCTAGGAAGGGAGAACACATATGAGACAGGAACGTATTGATGCTAGTCAGTTAGAGTTAGAAGAAAAAGTGGTATCAATCAAGCGTGTTACCAAGGTCGTAAAAGGTGGTCGTAACATGAGATTCACAGCTTTAGTAGTTGTTGGCGATGGTAAAGGCCATGTTGGTGCAGGCTTAGGAAAAGCTACTGAAATCCCGGAAGCGATCCGTAAAGGAAAAGAAGATGCAACAAAGAAACTGATTGAAGTTTCACTTGATGAGAATGAAAGCGTAACACATGATGTTATTGGAAAATTCGGAAGCGCTTCAGTGTTGCTGAAGAAGGCTCCGGATGGTACAGGAGTGATTGCCGGAGGTCCGGCACGTGCGGTAATCGAGCTGGCAGGAATCAAGAACATCCGTACAAAATCTTTAGGTTCTAACAACAAGCAGAATGTAGTGCTCGCTACAATCGAGGGTCTGAGAAATGTGAAGACTCCGGAAGCTGTTGCTAAACTTCGTGGTAAATCAGTGGAAGAGATTGTGGGCTAATTATAGGAGGTAATTATAATGGCAAATTTAAAAGTTACACTTGTAAAGTCTACCATCGGTGCTGTACCAAAGCACAGAAAGACTGTAGAAGCTTTGGGACTGAAGAAGCTGAATAAGACAGTTGTATTACCGGATAATGCAGCAACAAGAGGTATGGTACAGCAGGTTAGACATTTAGTGAAAGTTGAAGAAGAAGCATAATCATAATAGATAAGGAGGTAATATCATGGACTTATCAAACTTGAGACCGGCAGACGGTGCAAAGCAGAGTGATAATTTCAGAAGAGGCCGTGGACACGCATCCGGAAACGGTAAGACAGCCGGAAAAGGTCACAAAGGTCAGAAAGCTCGTTCTGGAGGCACAAGACCTGGCTTTGAAGGTGGTCAGATGCCTTTATACAGAAGAATACCTAAGAGAGGTTTCAAATGTAGAAACTCTAAGGATATCGTAGGTATCAACATAAGCGCGCTTGAGATTTTCGAGGATGGAGCTACTGTATCTGTAGAGACATTGATCGAAACAGGGATTGTTAAGAACCCGAGAGATGGCGTTAAAATTCTTGGAAACGGAGAGTTAACCAAGAAACTTACAGTTCAGGCTAATGCATTCAGTGCATCAGCAGCTGAAAAGATTGAGGCACTTGGTGGAAAAGCAGAGGTGATCTAATGCTAGAAACAGTACGAAGAGCATTCAGTATAGAAGATATCCGTAAAAAACTATTCTATACATTTATGATGCTTGTCGTTGTCAGACTTGGTTCTCAACTGCCGACACCAGGCGTGAACCCAACCTATATTCAGAATTTTTTCGCGAACCAGACCGGTGATGCACTCAATTTCTTTGATGCATTTACCGGAGGTTCCTTAACCAACTTTTCGGTATTTGCTTTGAGCATTACACCGTATATTACATCTTCCATTATTATTCAGCTTTTAACAATCGCAATTCCAAAACTTGAGGAAATGCAGAAAGAAGGGGCGGATGGAAGAAAAAAACTTGCGGCAATTACAAGATATGCGACTGTAGCAATCGCATTGATTGAGTCAACAGCTATGGCAGTTGGTTTCGGTCGTCAGGGACTTCTTGAGGAGTATAATTTTGTAAATGTTGCAATTGTAGTATGTACACTGACAGCAGGATCGGCTTTTCTTATGTGGATAGGAGAACGTATTACAGAAAAAGGTGTTGGAAACGGTATCTCAATCGTTCTGCTTGTCAATATTCTTTCTCGTGTACCTGAAGATTTGGTGAAGCTGTATACACGCTTTGTTCAGGGAAAGACATTGGCAAAAGCACTTCTTGCAGCAGCGATTATTTTGGTAATTCTGCTTGTTGTGGTTGTATTTGTCATTCTTTTGCAAGGTGCTGAAAGAAGAATTGCTGTACAGTATTCCCAAAAGATTCAGGGAAGAAAGACATACGGTGGTCAATCTACGCATATCCCACTGAAGGTCAATACAGCGGGAGTAATTCCGATTATCTTTGCGTCATCGTTGATGCAGACTCCGATTATTATTGCGTCTTTTCTTGAAAAAGGAAATGGCACAGGGATTGGAAGTCAGATTTTACGGGGCTTGAACTCCAATAACTGGTGTGATCCAGACAATTTAATATATTCAATTGGACTTGTTTTTTACATTATTCTTACTATATTCTTCGCATATTTCTATACATCGATTACTTTTAATCCGTTGGAAGTAGCAAATAATATGAAGAAGAGCGGTGGATTCATTCCGGGTATTCGCCCGGGAAAACCAACTACAGAGTATCTTCAGAAGATTTTGAATTATATTATCTTTATTGGTGCTTGTGGATTGGTGATCGTACAGGTTATTCCATTCTTCTTTAATGGTGTATTTGGAGCGAATGTTTCTTTTGGAGGAACATCACTTATCATTATCGTAGGGGTTGTACTTGAAACGATCAAACAGATTGAATCACAAATGCTTGTTCGTAATTATACAGGATTTTTGAATAACAAGGGAAGTTCTATGAAGAACAGCTTCCTTGGAGAGTAAAGGAAATATTTAGCTCGCTGTGCTTTTCCAAAAGGAAAAGTGCAACGGGTTAATGTGCATTTAGCACATGTACTTCTTAACTTAAGTGGAGAAGCAATCAGGATGAAAGTAACGTTATACTACAAGGCGTATGACGGATAAAAGGGAGGTATGCAATATGAAAATTATTATGTTAGGGGCTCCGGGGGCCGGAAAAGGAACACAGGCAAAAAAAATTGCAGAAAAATATGAAATCCCACATATATCGACAGGTGATATTTTCCGTGCCAATATTAAAAATGGAACAGAACTTGGTCAAAAAGCAAAGACTTATATGGATCAGGGGCTTCTTGTACCAGATGAGTTGGTAGTCGATTTGGTTGTGGACAGAGTTAGCCAAGATGATTGTACAAAGGGATATGTACTGGATGGATTTCCAAGAACTATTCCGCAGGCAGAAGCGCTGGATAAAGCACTTGCTGATTTGGGACAGAAGATGGATTATGCAATCAATGTGGAAGTTCCGGATGAAAATATTATTAATCGTATGTCTGGTCGAAGAGCTTGTGTAGACTGTGGTGCAACATATCATATTGTATACGCACCTACAAAAATAGATGGAACTTGCGACAAGTGCGGCGGAGGTTTGATCCTTCGCGATGATGACAAACCAGAGACCGTAAAGAAGCGTCTTGATGTATATCATGATCAGACACAACCTTTGATTGATTATTATACAGAAGCAGGAATTCTGAAAGAAGTAGACGGTACAATCGACATCGAAGATGTTTTCGAAGAGATTGTAAAAATTCTGGGAGAATAGTACATGGAACTGGAAGCAGGAATGCTCGTCAGAGCGAAGGCAGGGCATGACAAAAATTGTATATATGTCATAATATCTGTCAATGATGAATATGTATTTCTGGCAGATGGGAAATTAAGACCCATCTGTCATCCTAAGAAAAAGAACAGAAAACACATACAGCCGATTACCCACGTGCGTTGTGAATCTGTTACCGATGATGCGATAATCAAAAAAACTGTGAAAGCAGAATTGAAAAAGAAAGAAAAAAAGGAAGTATAAAAAGTGCAGAATGCACAGGAGGATTTAAAATGTCAAAAGCTGATGTAATCGAAATAGAGGGAGTAGTTGTTGAAAAACTACCGAATGCAATGTTTAAAGTGGAGTTGGAGAATGGGCATATTGTCCTTGCACACATCAGTGGTAAGCTACGCATGAATTTCATTAAAATTTTACCGGGTGATAAAGTAACGCTTGAAATGTCACCGTATGATTTGAGTAAAGGACGAATCGTCTGGAGAGATAAATAATAAAGGCTGTTTCGTGAATAATAATCAAACAAGTTAAATTCGCTTAAAAGCCGGAAATTGGGAATGCATATCACTTCCCAATTTCCGGCTTTTTCATAATCTGTTATTGCCTTCGCATGTAAACATGTAAATAAGCAGTTGCTTTTTCGTACTTCTTTTTAAAAGGTAAACAGCTTTTGGAAATAAATAATAAAAAGATGTTGACTTTGGCAAGGGCTTGGTGTTATAATATGAAATGGTCTTTTCTAGGGGAGGTGTGCCTAGAAATACCAGGAACTAAGGATTCAGCAAAGGATGGAAGGAGGATTTGACATGAAGGTTAGATCATCAGTAAAACCAATCTGTGAAAAATGCAAGATTATCCGGAGAAAAGGTAGTGTTCGTGTAATCTGCGAAAATCCGAAGCACAAACAGAGACAGGGATAATTTGTGCAATTATTTAGGCGGCTGACAGTGGGACACACAAGGACGTGTGTAGACTGTTTAATATACAGTAAGGATGCACCGTATATCTATCATAGGTACCGGTAGAGTCGGTGTTCTGCTGCGTCTGGCTATTTCATTTTAGAACTGAGAAGTATGTCTCAGTGATACAGATGCAGGTGTATATTGCTTAAAATACCCGATATATTAGTGTTCACAGTCTGTATCGGGAAAGGGCATGAGCGATCAGCCTGGGCTGGGATATCGGAGAAGCGCTCCGGTAGGATGCAAAAGTTACAGTATCCGCAGCCTCAATTTGGGACAATATGTAACAATGCTAAGTCATGTACGGGACAGCTGGGGTGTTAAAGCAGTGTAGTTCGGGGAAGGCTGTATGTAGCGTAGGTTACAGCAGATTCAAGCTTACATGACAGGCAAAAAACGAGAAAAAGAAAATGGAGGAAAGACACATGGCTCGTATTGCAGGTGTAGACTTACCAAGAGACAAACGTGTAGAAATCGGTTTGACTTATATTTATGGAATTGGAAAAACAAGTGCAAGCCGTATCTTGGCAGAGGCTGGAATCAATCCAGATACTCGTGTTAGAGATTTAACTCAGGAAGATGTAAAGAAAATCAGTGAAGTGATCGATGCTTCGCAGGTTGTAGAAGGTGACCTCAGAAGAGAAATTCAGCTGAATATCAAGAGACTGAAAGAAATCGGATGTTACCGTGGAATCCGTCACAGAAAAGGACTTCCGGTACGTGGTCAGAAGACAAAGACTAATGCAAGAACATGCAAAGGTCCGAAGAGAACTGTAGCAAACAAGAAAAAGTAAAGCATTTATCTTATAAACAAGATTTGAAGAAAGTAGGTTAGTTTAAATGGCTAAGAAAGTTACAAAAAAAGTGACAAAAAAACGTGTCAAGAAAAACGTTGAACGAGGACAGGCTCACATTCAGTCATCTTTTAATAATACAATCGTTACATTAACAGATGCACAGGGAAATGCTCTTTCATGGGCAAGTGCAGGCGGTCTGGGATTTAGAGGTTCAAGGAAATCTACTCCGTATGCAGCACAGATGGCAGCTGAGACGGCAGCAAAAGCAGCATTGGTACATGGTCTGAAGACTGTAGACGTATTCGTTAAGGGACCTGGTTCAGGAAGAGAAGCAGCAATCCGTGCATTGCAGGCTTGTGGTATTGATGTAATAAGTATCAAAGATGTTACTCCGGTACCGCACAATGGATGCCGCCCACCGAAACGTAGAAGAGTCTAATCAGCAACGTAATCATATAGGAGGAAATAAAAATGGCAGTAAACAGAGTTCCGGTTCTTAAAAGATGCCGTTCATTAGGTATGGACCCGATCTATTTAGGAATTAATAAAAAGTCCAATAGACAGCTGAAAAGAGCAAACAGAAAGATGAGCGAGTATGGTCTTCAGTTACGTGAGAAGCAGAAAGCTAAATTCATCTATGGTGTATTAGAAAAACCATTTAGAAACTATTATGCAAAAGCAAAACAGATGGAAGGTATGACAGGTGAGAACCTGATGATCCTTCTGGAATCCAGACTGGACAATGTAATGTTTCGTATGGGATTTGCAAGAACAAGAAAAGAAGCAAGACAGATTGTTGACCACAAGCATGTACTTGTAAACGGTAAGCAGGTAAATATTCCATCTTACCTGGTGAAAGCCGGAGATGTCATTGAAATCAAAGAGAAGCACAAAGGAAGCCAGAGATATAAAGATATTCTGGAGATGACAGGCGGAAATATGATTCCTGACTGGTTGGAAGTAGACGCAGAGAACCTGAAAGGTGAAGTGAAAGAACTTCCGAAGAGAGAAGTAATCGATGTTCCGGTTGACGAGATGCTGATTGTCGAGTTGTATTCTAAGTAATCTCTGAATATAACAAACGACAGCATCGTATCCCCTCAACATATTTTAACCCATAAGGAGGGTCTGTGTAGTGTTTGATTTTAATAAACCTAATATTGAAATTACAGAAATTTCAGAAGATAAGAAATACGGACGTTTTGTGGTAGAACCTCTGGAAAGAGGATACGGAACAACACTTGGCAATTCCCTGAGAAGAATTATGCTTTCTTCTCTTCCGGGAGCTGCGATCAGTTCTGTAAAGATTGACGGAGTTCTGCATGAATTCAGTTCTATTCCGGGTGTAAAAGAAGATGTGACAGAGATTATCATGAATTTGAAATCTTTGGCAATTAAAAACACATCTGAATCAGACGAGGTAAAAACTGCGTATATCGAATTTGAGGGTGAAGGAGTTGTAACAGGCGCTGACATCCAGACAGACTCTGATATTGAGATTATGAATCCTGAACAGGTCATCGCAACATTAAGCGGTGGCAAGGAGAGCAAATTGTATATGGAACTTTCCATTACAAAGGGCAGAGGATACGTAAGTGCAGATAAAAACAAGACAGATGATTTGCCAATCGGCGTCATCCCGATTGACTCTATCTATACTCCGGTAGAGCGTGTAAATCTGACCGTTGAGAATACGCGTGTGGGTCAGATTACTGATTATGATAAGCTGACACTGGATGTATGTACAAAAGGTACACTGCTTCCGGATGAGGCAGTCAGCCTTGCAGCGAAAGTACTCAGCGAACATTTGAAACTCTTCATTGACCTCTCGGAAGTAGCTCAGGCTGCAGAGGTTATGATTGAAAAAGAAGATGATGAGAAAGAAAAGGTTCTGGAGATGAGCATTGATGAACTGGAATTGTCCGTCCGCTCATATAATTGTCTGAAGAGAGCCGGCATCAACACTGTTGAAGAGCTGACAAACAAGACACCAGAAGATATGATGAAAGTACGTAACCTTGGACGTAAGTCTCTGGAAGAAGTACTTGCTAAATTGAAAGAGCTGAACCTGGAGCTTAATTCAGGTGAAGAATAATCTTGATTTTATGCTTAATACTTAAATTTTCTGTCAGTAAGTCCAAAGTGCGTGGCAGAAGCATTTGATTAATAAGCCCGAAGATTGCATAACCAAATGTGTAGTATGGTTCAAAATGATTGAGGCTTGGAACTAGCGTGGGACACCATTTACAAAATGGTGAAGTTGAACCATATGGAGAATTAGGAGGACAATAAAATGGCAAAATATAGAAAACTTGGCAGAACATCCAGCCAAAGAAAAGCTTTGCTTAGAAATCAGGTAACAGCGCTTCTGAACAATGGCAGAATGATCACAACAGAAGCAAAGGCAAAGGAAATCCGTAAAATAGCAGAAAGCCTTATTGCTATGGCAGTAAAAGAGAAAGATAACTACGAAGAAGTTACTGTAAAGGCTAAAGTTGCACGTAAAGATGCAGATGGCAAGAGAGTAAAAGAAGTTGTAGATGGTAAGAAAGTTACTGTTTATGATGAAGTAGACAAGACGATCAAGAAAGATATGCCAAGCAGACTTCATGCAAGAAGAGAAATGTTGAAGGTTCTCTATCCGGTAAAAGAAGTTCCAAGTGCAGCAGCAGGAAAGAAGAAAAATACAAAAGAAGTTGATTTAGTAGAGAAACTGTTCACTGAGATTGCTCCGAAATATGAGAATCGTAACGGTGGTTATACAAGAATTGTGAAGATTGGCCAGCGTAAAGGTGATGCAGCGATGGAAGTACTGATTGAATTAGTATAATCAATCTATTTTGGGACGAGGTGAATGCCTCGTCCTTCTTTGGTTTATGAGAAAACTTCCGGCACAGGTTTGTTTAAAAATATCAAATTTTGTTGAAAAGGTGGCGGGAAGATGATATTCTAATACATAGAATTATATAAAAGCAGGGGGCTGTATCTGTGAAATCAAAGGGGAAGAACTATTTTAATATATTAATTGTTGTTCTGCTTACCAGTGGGTTGATCTACGCATTTTATAATGTCTTAAACAACAGAATCCAGAGCCGTGAGCATCAGAAGGATATGGAAATAGTTTCAGATTCTATTCTGAAGTTTCTGAGTGAGTCAGAGCGTATGGAGTGCCAAACATCGGTATATATACAACTTAAAGAGGAGCGAAAAAAGGATTCTTCTCAAGATGTGAATGTGATCCATGAATTTGAACACAGGCGACTTTATATCAGTAGGGGCGACAGAAAGGAAATTTTTGAATATCCGAAGAAAGGACTGTGTATCTATTCGAAAGGGATTTCTCCAGTGTATGATAAGGAAGACGTAGAACTGAAGTTGATACCGAAGGATAAGTGGTATAGATACATCGGAGAGAAGATGTATTGTGATCAATGGGAAAAGGGGGAAAGTGATCAGCTTTCTTATGGGTACCTGAAAAATGACAAGTTTCTGCTTAAAATACAGGAACAAGGAGAAGACGAGATTGATGGAAAAGAATATACCAGGTATAAGGCGGTTATCCGAAATTTGCTGAGAAAGAAGCACCCTGGGGAAGAAAGTGACAATGAATTTCGAAAGACATTGAGTAACCATGGATTGGACGTTACAGATTTGAAAAAGGGATATCCGGACGTGTATAAGATGTTGAAGAGTATTTATAACCAAGATACAGAAGAACTATATATATGGCTGAACGAAAAGGGTGAAATGACTAGAATTGAAAAAGATCATACATTTCTGTACTATCTGGAGATTATGAAAGAAAACTCAGAAAAAATAGAAAATAAAGTCGGCCAATACGGGTATCCTAAGGTGATCTGTCAGCAAAATTATTCATACAGCCCGACATGCGGTACAATTATAATACCGGAAGACTTCGAGGAATTGTAAAATTCCCCGAAGTTTTTAAGTGCTGTATTATAAATTCATCAGAATATAAATATAACTGAAAGGAACAATTATGTGCCAGATAAAGATGATAGGGCTTGACCTGGACGGGACACTTCTAACGACAAAAAAGGAAGTAACAGATTATAGCAAAAGTATTTTAAGAAAAGCCATTGATAAGGGGATTATTGTCCTTGTTGCTACGGGTCGTCCATATATCGGGATTCCAGAAGAATTACGGAATATGGAAGGACTCCGATTTGCACTGACTTCCAATGGTGCAAGAGTATTAGATACTGTTCGGGGGGAAGTTTTGATTGAAAAACTTCTGCCGTGGGAGGATGCAGTCAGAACTCTGAATGTATTCAAAAAGTATGATACACTGAGAGAAATATACTATGATGGACAGGGATATGTGGATGAAGCTAAGATGAAAGAAGTTTCGAAATACCATCATAATCCGCATATGTGGGAATATTTTAAAAAAAGTCGGTTTGCAGTGCCGGATATTATGGAGAAGGCCAAAAGAGAACAGAGAGATATGGATAAAGTACAGGGTCTGTTTGCGGATCTGGAGGAGCGCGAATTGGCGTGGCAGGAACTGACACAAGATCACAGAATCGAACTGGTTGGCTCATTAAAGTATAACATAGAGGTCAATGCAGCAGGAGTAAATAAAGGAACAGGGCTTATAAAGCTAGGAGAAATGTTGGGGATTCGTAGGGAAGAGATTATGGCATGCGGAGACGGAGATAATGATATCGCAATGCTGCGCGAGGTTGGCTTCGGAGTTGCTATGGAAAATGCTGAAGATAATGTGAAGGCCGTTGCAGATTATATCACGGGAAATAATGATGAGAACGGTGTCGCAAAAGCAATTGAACAGTTTGTATTGTAGCACATGGAAATGAGAGGAGATAGAAGATGTTAGAGGCGTTAAAAGTAATTATTTTGGGCATTGTGGAAGGAATTACAGAATGGCTTCCGATCAGTAGTACTGGGCATTTAATATTGGTAGAGGAATTCGTCCATCTTAATCTGAGTGAAGAATTTGTAGAAATGTTTAATATTGTGATTCAGTTTGGCGCGATACTGGCGGTAATCTTGATTTATTTTCACAAATTAAATCCATTTGCTAAAGACAAGTCACAAAAGCAGCAGATGTTGACAATCCAACTCTGGGTAAAGGTTGCGATCGCTACAATTCCTGCAATGGTTTTTGGGGTTCTGTTTGATGATTATGTAGACGCACATTTTATGAATGCGTATGTTGTTTCAGCAATGTTAATTCTTTATGGTATTTTTTATATCATTGTAGAAAAAAGAAATGCAGGGAAAATTCCCGCTGTGACAAAACTCACGCAGCTTTCTATTCCCATGGCGCTGGCAATCGGCGGTTTTCAGGTGTTAGCAATAATTCCGGGAACTTCGCGTTCAGGTGCGACGATTCTGGGAGGGCTTCTAATCGGAGCATCTCGAAGTGTGGCAGCTGAATTCACATTCTTCCTGGCGATTCCGGTCATGTTTGGGTGGAGTGCTCTGAAAATGATCAAATTTGGATTTGCCTTTACAGCGCAGGAATTTATATTGTTGATTTTAGGCTGTGTAGTAGCATTTGGGGTATCTGTATTTGCAATTAAGTTCTTGATGCAGTATATTAAGAATCATGATTTCAAAATATTTGGTTATTACAGAGTTGTACTTGGTGCGATCGTATTTCTGTACTTCGGAATTTCAGCCTTGCTTGCTCTGTAAGAGAATAAAATATGCAAATGAATTGAATATTTATAACAGTTTGACCAATGGCGGGGCTGTTATAAATATTTTATATAATCCATGGATTTAAGAGAAAATAATTTGCATAAACTACTTGAAAAATTGCATAAATGTGCTAAAATATAAAGATACTGTGCATAAAAATACACAGGAAGTATGATTGAGATAGATGGAGGTAAAAAAATGAAAAAGTTTTTAGCGGTATGCCTGACAGCAACACTGGTTGCAGGTCTGGTCGCAGGATGTGGCGGTAAAGGAGAAGACAAGGCAACAAAAGAGGCGAGTGGTGCGAAAACTGCAAAAGTAATTGATGTAGATCTGACAAGTGAAGAGTATGCATTCGGTGTTGACAAATCACAGCCGGAACTTTTGGAACAGGTTAATGCATTTGTAAAGAAAATCAAGGATGATGGAACACTCGATGAAATTTGTGATAAATATTTCGGGGGTGGTGAACCTGCAGTTGTAGAATCTGCAAAGCTAGATGAGTCAAAAGATCAGCTTATCGTTGCAACGAATGCTGCATTTGAACCATTTGAATATACAAAGGGTGATGCATATACAGGAATTGACATGGAAATTGCAGCACTTCTGGCAGAAGAACTTGGAAAAGAATTAGTAATCCAGAACATGGATTTCGATGCAGTCTGCCTTTCTGTAGGACAGCAGAAATGTGACATTGCAATGGCAGGTCTGACAGTGAGTGAAGAGAGAAAAGAATATGTGACTTTCTCAGAAACTTATTATCAGGCATCTCAGCGTCTGATTGTTCCGAGTGATGATACAACATTTGATGATTTGAAAGATGCAGATGCAATTGCAGCAAAGCTTGGCGAACTCGAGAAGTCTGATAAAATTGGTGTACAGCAGGGAACAACGGCTCAGAGTTATATTGAAGGCAGTGAAGATCTTGGATTTGAAGGACTGCCGGCAACATGTCAGCCGTACAAGAGTGGCGCTTTGGCAGTGCAGGATATGCTCAATGGAAATATTAAATACGTGATCATTGATGCAGCTCCGGCCACAGCAATTACTGAAGCGATCAATGAGATGCAATAGTATATAGAATAACGGAATATAACATAGAGTCACATTTGAGAAAGGATAGCAATGGGTAATTTTAGTCAGAAAGTAGATAAGTTTATAGAGATATTTATCGAGCAGAACGGCTATGTGAAAGTGGTAGAGGGTCTGCAGAATACGATTCTTATTGCAATTGTAGGTCTGATTATTGGTATCTTGATTGGTACGATTATTGCCACGGCGAGAGTGTTGCCGAAATATAAACTATTCCCGAGAATACTGAACGGTATTTGCAGTTTCTATGTAGCACTTTTTAGAGGAACACCAATGGTTGTTCAGCTTCTTGTATTTTATTACGTGCTTCTGCCGCTCATTGGATGGAGTATTACGGGAGTACAGGTTGCCATGCTTGTATTTGGGTTAAACAGTGGTGCATACATTTCAGAGATCATGAGAAGTGGTATCCAGTCTGTTGACGGCGGACAGATGGAGGCAGGACGTGCAGTCGGCTTGAGCTTTGGAGCAAGTATGATTAAGATTGTCATTCCGCAGGCGGTGAAGAATATTCTTCCTACGTTGGGAAATGAGTTCATTAGTCTCATCAAAGAGACATCTGTTGTAAGTTTTGTGGGAGCGGCTGATCTTTACGTGGCGTTTAACTACATAGGAACAAATAGTTACGAGTTCATGGTACCATATCTTGTAATGGCACTGATCTATATTGCTCTCGTACTGATTGTTACTCTGCTTATCAAATTGCTGGAAAGGAGCCTGAAGAAGAGTGATAGACGTAATTAATCTTAGGAAAAGCTTCGGTGATCTTGAGATACTAAAAGGAATCAATATCACCATTAATAAAGGGGATATCGTCGCAGTACTCGGACCATCGGGTTCTGGTAAAAGCACATTTCTGCGATGCTTAAACTGTATGGAAGACCCGACAGGGGGCAGTATTATTTTTAACGGTGTTGATATTGCAGATATGAAAGTGGATATCAACGTACACCGTCGTCATATGGGGATGGTGTTCCAGCACTTCAACTTATTTAACAATAAGACAGTACTTCAAAATATCATGATGGCACCGGCGTATCTGCAGTGCAAAGATTTAAAGCAGGCAAAGAGAAAGAATCGTGTGATTCGTTTTAAAAATATGTTCCGTAGCAACAAAGAAGGGTTGATTCCGATTACAACCTCAAAAGAACAGATTAAGAATGAAGCAAAACAACAGGCATTGGAACTATTGAAGAGGATCGGTCTTGATGATAAGGCAGATGTTTATCCGTCCACTTTGTCAGGAGGACAGAAACAAAGAGTTGCGATTATCCGCTCTCTGGCAATGAACCCAGATGTGATTCTCTTTGACGAGCCGACATCAGCACTTGACCCGGAGATGGTTGGTGAAGTTCTCGAATTGATGAAGGAACTTGCGCGGGACGGAATGACGATGGTTGTCGTGACGCATGAGATGGGATTTGCGCGTGAGGTGGCTTCTAGAGTAATCTTTATGGATGACGGGCAAATCTGTGAAGAAGCAGCACCGCAGGAGTTCTTTGAGCATCCAAAAAATAATCGATTGAAAGAGTTCTTATCGAAAATCTTATAAAATGTGATAGAGGCAGTTTCCTGTGGTGGGAAGCTGTCTTTTGTGTTATAGTTAGATAAAATATGTTTTGATAGAAAACGGAGTATTTACGATGAGATATGAGAGAATCATAAAAGGAACTTTTCAGGAGCGCCCAAACCGATTTATCGCTTATGCAGAAGTGGCGGGAAAGCGGGAATTAGTTCATGTGAAGAATACAGGAAGGTGTGCAGAACTTCTAAAACCGGGAGCGGTGATTTATATGCAGGAGAGTGAGAATACCGAGCGGAAGACGAAGTGGGATCTGATCTGTGTGGAAAAGGGAGAGCGACTGATTAATATGGACTCGCAGATTCCGAATAAAGTAGTACAGGAGTGGGTAGAAGCAGGGAATTTGTTTGAAGATGTCAGACTTGTAAGACCGGAAACAACTTATGGGAATTCGCGATTTGATCTATATGTGGAAGCGGGGGAAGCGAGAAAGATTTTTATCGAAGTCAAAGGTGTGACGTTGGAAGAAAACGGCGTGGTCCGTTTCCCGGATGCACCGAGTGAACGTGCAGTAAAACACTTGGAAGAATTGTGTAAGGCGGTAAAGGATGGATTTGAGGCTTACGTATTTTTCGTGATTCAGATGAAGGGAGTGCGCTACTTTACACCTAACCGGGACACCCATCTGGCATTCTGTGAAGCGTTGAAGCGTGCACAGACAGCAGGGGTACACGTGTTGGCTTATGACTGTTTGGTGACAGAAGATAGTATACGGATCCATTCGGAAATACCGGTTGTGTTGGGAAGCCCACTTTTAAAAGAAAGTACAGAGCCATTGGTTGCATGGTATCGTAAGAATCATAGAGCGTTGCCGTGGAGAGAGAATCCAGATGCTTATCGTGTGTGGGTATCTGAGATTATGCTGCAGCAGACCAGAGTGGAAGCGGTGAAGCCATATTATGAACGGTTCTTGAATGCATTTCCGGATGTGGAAGCACTGGCAGAGGCAGAAGAAGATAGGCTGATGAAAATGTGGGAAGGGCTTGGGTATTATAATCGCGTCCGTAATATGCAGAATGCGGCACGACAGGTGATGGAAGAATATGACGGAGAGTTTCCAAAAAGTTATGATCAGATCTTGAAGCTGTCCGGCATTGGAAATTACACGGCAGGGGCAATTAGTTCATTTGCTTATGGGATTGCAAAGCCTGCTGTGGATGGTAATGTCCTGCGAGTCGTATCGAGACTTCTGGCAAGTGATGCAGACATTATGAAGGCAAGGGTGCGAACAGAGATAGAACACTTGCTGGAAGAAGTGATTCCTGCAGATGCTGCAAGTGACTTTAATCAAGGTCTGATAGAGTTAGGGGCAATTGTCTGTGTGCCGAATGGAGAGCCGAAATGTGATAGTTGTCCCCTTGCACATTTGTGTCGTGCAAAGGAGCAAGGAATTCAGATGGAACTGCCGGTGAAAACAAAAGCGAAAGCACGGCGTATTGAGAAGCGTACCGTTCTGATCTTTCGAGACAACGAGATGGTGGCAATCCGGAAGCGCCCGACAAAAGGATTGCTGGCAGGTTTGTATGAACTGCCGAATGTAGAAGGACATCTGACTCGGAAAGAAGTGATTGAGTATGGGAAATCCATAGGACTCACTCCTGTTCGTGTAAAGAAAATGTCTGCGGCGAAACATATTTTCAGCCATGTGGAATGGCATATGATTGGATATGAAATTCTGGTAGATGAACTGGAGAAGAACTGCAGTGAGAAGATGATATTTGCCGAAAAAGAAGAAATCAACGAGAGATATTCCATTCCGTCGGCGTTTGAGTCATATATCCGTGAGTATGATAATAAAAGAAACATAATACACAAGGAGTGTAGTAGATCATGAATGAGAAAGTAAAACTATCGAAGCAACAACAGAAGTCCAGAGCAACCAGAGAAAAGATTTTTCAGGCGGCGAAAAGTATTCTTAAGAAAAAAGGTTATGAGGAATTGTCAATCAAAAATATTTGCGAGGAAGCAGGTGTATCGAATGGAAGTTTTTATCATCACTTTAAGACGAAAGATGACTTGCTGTCCTATTATATTGAAGAACAGCCGAGTATCAATCCGGATGTGCTAGAACTTCCGGCAAATGCGGCTGAGGCAAAAGAGGCAATTATCCGTGTGTATCTGAATTATGTGCAGTACTGTGAAGAACTGGGTGTGGAATTTATAGCAGGATACTACGATACAAAAAATCAGGCATTGAATGTGGCAATTCGAACAGAGCGTCCATATCCGATTGTGACGGTTCAGAATTATGTAGAGAAGGCAATGGCAGCAGGAAGCATTCAGTTGACAGAGAGACTTGAAGAATTCACAACGGATATTCGTATGATCGTCATAGGGAATGTATTTGAGTGGTGTCTGCGCAATGGTGAGATCGATTTTGAGGGAAATATGAGACGTTCTCTCGGACGGTACTTGGATAGCGCAATCCTGTAATTCAATCTGATGCCAGAGTACTTTGGGTAGGATTGTTTGGATACACAGCTTTTATAAAAAAGAGAATTCGTGTCAAATTAAGAGAAAAAAGAGAGGGGACTTCTATCGGGGAAGTCTCAAGGTGCAGAAGATGAAATATACATTTATTATCAATCAGAAATCGCGTTCAGGTAAAGGTGGCGTTATCTGGAATCAGTTGAAACCAGAACTGAAAAAGAGGAGGATTGACTGTGATATTTTATATACAGAGTATGCTGGGCATGCCACGGAGCTTGCTTCCCGGATAACTGCAGACGGAAAAGAACATACAATCGTTGTCCTTGGCGGAGATGGCTCTATCAGCGAGGTACTAAGTGGAATTCAAGATTGCAGAAAGGTCACACTCGGTTATATTCCGACAGGGTCAGGAAATGATTTTACTCGGGAATTGAAGCTTCCGACAGATCCGAAAGATGCATTTGAAAATGTTCTGAATCCAGGCAAGATTGTACCGGTGGATGTAGGGATTGCAAAGAGTGGCAGAAATTCGTGCCGTTTTGGGGTTAGTACAGGAATCGGATTTGATGCTGCAGTATGCCACGATGCAGATCAATCGAGAATGAAAATGTTTCTGAATAAAATCCACCTTGGTAATCTGATATATCTGGGAGTTGCGTTGAAACTTATCTTTGCAAATCCATGTTATGATATGAGGGTGAGACTGGATGAAAAGGAACCGATACATTTTCGGAAAACATGTTTCGTGGCAGTTATGAATCAACCTTATGAAGGTGGAGGTTTCTGGTTTTGTCCGAAGGCAAAACCAGATGACAGATTACTGGATGTCATCGTTGTGTCAGGTATATCGAGATTAAAAATACTATTTCTCCTTCCGACAGCATTTGTAGGAAAGCATGTCAGATTTAAGGGTGTGGATATTTATCAATGCAAAACGATCTGTATAGAGACAAATAGAAATGCAGCAGTACACGCAGATGGACAGCCAATTGGGTTTGAGAACCGACTGGAGGCGGCTTTGGAAGCGGATCAGATTCGTGTGATCGTGCCAGAAAGTAAGCAAAAATAGAGAAAAACGGATGATAAAAAAAGCAGAAAGAAATTGTTAAGGTTTCATGAATTTTCTTGTTGTTATCTGAAAATCGTGCTATAATCGGAAACGTAAATGAGAGAGGGTAAAAAAGACAGCAGGCGGGGATGAAAGATTGGTTTTAAGGGAGTGTTCGATAGTATGGGCTTTAAGATAAAAGCGATGGAACTGTTGAAAAAGTATAAACACGCGTGGGTATTCAGTTATGCTTTGCTGTATATACCGTGGTTTTTGTATCTGGAAAAGCATGTAACAACAGATTATTATGTGATTCATTCAAGTATTGATGAGCATATTCCATTTGTAGAATATTTTATTGTTCCGTATTTATTGTGGTTTGTATTTATTGCAGCGGTATTTCTGTATTTCTTTTTTACGGATGTAGAGGGATTCTATAAGTTGGCGAAGCTGAGTTTTATCGGCATGACGATTTTTCTGGTAATTTCAACATTGATGCCAAATGGTCTGATGCTGCGGCCACATTTTTTTTCACGGGATAATATTTTCATAGACATGGTAAAGACGTTATATCGGGCGGATACACCAACGAATGTATTTCCAAGTCTTCATGTATTCAATTCTGTGGCAGCATGTATTGCAATCAATGACAGTCAGGTACTCCGCAAACATAAAAAACTTTGCTGGGGAGCATATATATTAGCGGGGACGATTATATTGGCAACGGTATTTTTGAAACAGCATTCGGTGATTGATGTAATGGCAGCTTTTGTAATGGCGTATGCGCTTTATCAGTTCGTGTACGTTCCGCAGACACGTAGATTTTCCAGAACTGTGCGTGAAACTGTTTTACAGAGCAAGTGATATAGAGACGAAAGAATGTGCGAGGGCACATTCTTTGTCGATTTATAAAGAAATATGTGGAATGCATAGAAGTAATTCTGGAAAATTAAGAAGAATGAGAGAAGATCAGGAGGGTATAGGAACAATGGGAAAGATTATACTGACGGGAGACAGACCGACAGGAAAATTGCACGTAGGACATTATGTAGGCTCTTTGAAAAGGCGAGTAGAACTTCAGAATTCTGGGAAGTTTGATGAGATATTCATTATGATTGCAGATGCACAAGCGTTGACAGACAATGCGGACAATCCAGAGAAAGTACGCCAGAATATTATTGAAGTAGCGCTAGACTATCTTGCATGCGGGTTGGACCCTGAGAAGTCTACGTTGTTTATTCAGTCGCAGATTCCGGAACTGTGTGAATTATCATTTTATTATATGAATTTAGTTACCGTATCAAGATTACAGAGAAATCCCACAGTAAAATCAGAGATTCAGATGCGTAATTTTGAGGCAAGCATTCCGGTTGGTTTCTTTACTTATCCAATTAGCCAGGCGGCGGATATTACTGCATTTAAAGCCACAACAGTTCCTGTTGGAGAAGATCAACTTCCGATGCTGGAACAGACAAAAGAAATTGTAAGAAAGTTTAATTCTGTATATGGAGATACATTGGTGGAACCTGAGATTCTTCTTCCGGATAATAAGGCGTGCCTGAGACTTCCAGGAACAGATGGAAAAGCGAAGATGAGTAAGTCTCTGGGAAATTGTATCTATCTGTCAGAAGAGCCGGATGAGATTCAAAAAAAAGTATTCAGTATGTTCACTGATCCGACGCATATTAAGGTGACCGATCCGGGAAAACTGGAGGGCAACACTGTATTTACGTATCTGGATGCATTTTGCAAAGATGAACACTTTGCGGAGTTTCTGCCTGAATATGCAAACCTGCAAGAATTAAAGGATCATTATACACGTGGTGGATTAGGGGATATGAAAGTCAAGCGTTTTCTGAATCATGTATTGCAGGCGGAACTAGAGCCGATTCGTAATCGTAGAAAAGAGTACCAGAAGGATATTCCGTATGTATATGAGATTCTCAGAAAAGGAAGTGAAAAAGCGGAGGCTGTTGCTGCGCAGACTTTAAAAGATGTAAAAGATGCGATGAAAATCAATTACTTTAATGATATGGAACTGATTCAAAGTCAAGTAGAGAGATTCTCATAGAAAAACAAAATACAGGAAACACGCCTTTGCAAAATGAATTTTGAGAAAGGCGTGTTTTTTTAGATGATTGATACTATTTTGTAACAAGCATTGTGAATATAAAAAAACCTGTGGAAAAAATCCACAGGTTTTGCTACGTGCGCGAGAAGATTCGAACTCCCGACCTTCTGGTCCGTAGCCAGACGCTCTATCCAGCTGAGCTACGCGCACATGCTTGAACAAATCGTCCACAGCGAATATAAGTATATACCATTGTATCTGACTTGTCAAGCTTTTAAATAAAAAAATTATTTTTCTCTGTATAGATGTCGTGGGATCCCATCCACAACGACAGGAGAAACATCTCCTTGAATTAATGGACGAACATAATTGATAAAATCATCAGTGACATAATCTCCGTCGTTGTTGACCCACTCTCTTGGAACGACTTTTTCGTCATTGGCGATTTTGTGAACATCTTTGACTTCAGTACCTGCCTGGTACGGGTCATCAGAGAGACGTTTTAATACAACCATCTTACCGGAATCGCCTTCGTCAGCCGCTTTGACGGCGGCTCCACCAACCTGATATGCTTCCAGAATATCTACACGAGAAGAGCAGTGTGAGGCGGCACGCTGAAGTGTACTTAGTTCGATAGCTCGGGTTTTACAACCGAATTCTCCGGCAATATAGCTTGCAAGATAGTTCGCAGTACCGGAAAGCTGCTTATGTCCGAAAGCATCTACAAAATCAAGGCTCTGACCGAGTTCACAGACGTAGCGGCCATCTTCTAAACGAATGCCTTCGGAAACTGCAACAACGACAGAAGAACGTTTCTCCAGAAGATTTTTGACCTTTTTACCGAACTTCTCTACATCAAAAGGGAGTTCTGGAAGATAAATCAAGTCAGGGCCGTTGCAATCTTCTCCTTGCGCAAGTGCTGCGGCACCGGTCAGCCATCCGGCATTTCGTCCCATGATTTCTACGATAGAAACAAGTCCTTTGCTGTATTCCAGACAGAAACTGTCACGGATGATCTCTTTTACAGAGGTTCCGATGTATTTGGCAGCGCTTCCATATCCCGGTGTGTGATCGGTCAGGGCAAGATCATTATCAATGGTCTTCGGACAGCCAATAAATCGTGTTGGGAAACCGGTGATGATAGCATAGTCGGATAACTTCTTAATGGTATCCATGGAGTCGTTCCCACCGATATAAATAAATACTTCGATATTGAGTTTTTCTAGTATACTGAAAAGCTTATCATAAACAGCACGGTCTTCGTGGATTTCAGGAAGTTTGTAACGACAAGATCCAAGGAATGCAGCAGGGGTTCTTTTTAACAATTCGGTATCCAGATCTGTAGTGATATATTCGGATAAATCGATATAGCGTTCTTGAAGTAGACCTTGAATTCCGTGTAGCATTCCGTAAACTTTGTTCGCTCCACGGTCTATGGCTGTGCGGTAAACACCTGCGAGACTTGAATTAATAGCAGCAGTGGGGCCGCCGGATTGTCCGACAATTACATTTCCCATCATAGTAAGTTACCTCCGAATCAATTATTACGTTACGTTACACAATTAGTTTAGTGTATTTTGAACAATTTGTAAATGGAAATTCAGAAAAAAGCGTGAAAAATACACAAAAATAAAAGAGGGAAAATACGTTTAGAAAAGACTTGATTTTTGAAAGAAAATAGAGTAACATAAAGCTACTCTGATTATATATTCTAAAAATCTATTTTTCATAATCGATTCTGATTGGAATTTTCAAAAGCATGTTTAAACATTGAAAGGAGTGGATGCAACGTAGTTATAGGAAATTATGAGGTTATACGATTTATTGAACACGGAAATCGCTGCCGGCCGGCGATGGACTGTGTGCAGGGGGAACTGTTGATTTATAGAATCAAACGATGCCCAGAGATGGAAAAAAGTGTACTTTTTTCATGGATGAGGCAGTTGGCTACACAGATTGAACAATATCACAGATGCAGAAATAATAAGTGTTACAGGTATATCAATCCGTATAGTGTATTGGTTACCAGAGATGATAAAATTCTGTTGTTGGATTTAGAGGCAGAAAGCAATGCATTTGTAATGAAAAGTATGCAAAAGCGGGCGATGAGGAGCCATTTTGTAAAGCCGATCGTTCACATCAAAGAAAATAGTAGGATATCTTTAGATTTATATGGTTATTCTAAAACCATACAATTTCTGCTGGCAAGTACTTATGTGGCACCAGCACTGACATGTCTGGAGAAACGTCGTCTGTTAAAAATGATTGAGAAATGTCTGAATGAAAATTCAAAGAAGCAGTATGAAGATATGAAGCAGGTTGAAAAGGAGTTACCCTATGTAAAAGAAGTGAAAGAACAAAAAAGCAGAAAAGGACATATGACCGGTATCGCTATGCTCTTTCTGGGATTTCTGTTATTTGTATTATTGAGTGTAAAAACAGGACATTATTTTCAGGAGAAAGAGCCCCTCTTCTTGTCCACAAATGAAGAAAATTTTGAACAGGAAGGGGGGGAGGAAGAGTTATTTCAAGAAAAAATGGAGTAATTTTTCATTCAGTTTTTGGTAGGGCTGGTATCTCATGGGAAGATCCAACCACGTTTTTTTATCAACGATACTTTTGTAGTGGGAGAAGGTATCAAAACCGGCTTTGCCATGGTAGGCACCCATACCGCTTTCGCCAAAACCGCCAAATCCCATTTCGCTTGTGGCAAGGTGGATCACTGTGTCATTGATACATCCTCCGCCAAAACTGCAATGTGTAGTCACTGTTTTTGCGGTACATCTGTCAGAAGTGAAGAGGTACAGTGCGAGAGGATGGGACATCGTGTTGATTTTCTTTACGGCATCTTTTAAAGAGCTATAGGTCAGTACCGGAAGAAGGGGCCCAAAGATTTCTTCCTGCATAACGGCGTCAGTGAAGGTGACATTATCTAATACTGTAGGTTCGATTTTTCTTGTACTGTGGTCTGTGTGACCGCCATGGATCACTTTGGAAACATCAATCAGCCCGCAGAGTCTGTTAAAATGATTTTGGGTTATGATATTTCCATAATTTTTATTTGTAAGCGGCGTTTTGCCAAACTGTTTTATGATTTGTTTTTTAATTTCTTGAAGCAGTTGGTCTTTGATTGTGGAGTCACAATAAATATAATCAGGGGCAACACAGGTCTGTCCACAATTCAGGAATTTACCAAAGACAATTCTTTTGGCAGCCAGTTTAATATTAGCAGTTTTTTCTACGATACAAGGACTTTTTCCGCCAAGTTCCAGTGTGACAGGGGTAAGATGTTCTGCAGCACAGCGCATTACTTCCTTACCGACAGCTTGACTTCCTGTAAAGAAAATGTAGTCGAACTTTTCTTGAAGAAGGGCCGTGTTTTCAGCACGTCCACCGGTGATAACTGCGACATATTTGGGGTCGAAACATTCTTCTATGATTGCTTTGATAAGAGCACTTGTATGAGGAGAATAGGCACTCGGTTTAAGAATCACTGTATTTCCGGCAGCAAGGGCGTCAATAAGTGGATCTATTGTCAGCATAAAAGGGTAGTTCCAAGGGCTCATAATCAGAGTGACTCCATGTGGAGCTGGTTTTTTATAACTTCGGGAGTGAAATTGAGCAAGTGGAGTATGTACCGTTGTTTCTTTTGTAAATCTGCGGATATGTTTTAGCATATAGGTGAGTTCGCTTAATACAAGCCCTGTTTCGCACATGTAACTTTCAAAATGACTTTTTCCAAGATCTGCTTTGACTGCGTTACTGATGTCTGCTTCATGCAGTTGGATTGCTTTTTGAAGTTTCTGTAAGGCATGAATACGATAGTTTATGGAGAGTGTGGCTCCGGTATAGAAAAAATGTCGTTGTTTATTTACGATAGCGTGAATTTCATTTGTGAGCATGGCAAATACCTTCTTTCCTGAATAAGAACAATAAATAATAGTCTGGATATATTATGATTTTACATTATGGATACCATTTTTTCT
>JAHHTO010000169.1 GCA_020024595.1 Schaedlerella sp. | reverse complement strand
GTTCTATTGTCTCTTTACGCCAATCTGTGCAACTATGATGAACCGTATCATGTTTACCAGTGAGCAGCTCATGGCTGCAAAAAGCGCAGTTAGCCGGGTAGATGAAATCTTGCAGGAAAAGCCATTAAGAGAGTATCAATGATATTATCCGGCGAAACCGCGAACAATCGGAGACCATTCGCAAACTAATGCTTATGTTAGGTAGAGAAGCACATGAAACAATGAAGGGAAGACAGTCATTCCACCACTATTCCACACTATCAAAAAAATAGAAACAATATCGCTATGTTATATCTTTATATTTTTAAAACAAAAACGGCGGTCTTGATTTCTCAAAACCGCCGTTAGGCTACTGTTCAATTAACTATTGAAAATCATTGATTAGATTTTCGGCATATTCCTTGGTCATATTTCCAAGTCTGATTTGTTCATCACAATAATCTTGGATTGCAGTTAACCGTTCTTCTTCCGTGGAGAAATTTCCTAAATTGAGTTCTTGCCCATTTTGATCAACGATTATTGCATTATATGTCACATCAGAATCAAGTTTATTTATAGTTATACTGAAGTTAGGATCATTTACGCCGTCAATAGTCCGTGATACTAGTGCTCCATTTTTTATTGCTTCCAAATCCTCCTCGGCTTGAGCAATGCACTGATCGACCGTTTCCTGTGTCCATTCTACCCATTCGCCGTTTTCGTTCTTATATTTTCCACCGATAAGGCTTTGCCATATAGGTATCTGCTCTTCTAAATATTCCTTGTATTCTTCATAAGTCCAATAAACAATATCTAGCTGGGGATATAACTCGTTATATTTTTCTTCGGAAATCCAAGTTTCCCCATTATCCACACTGTATTCGGTGCCGTTTCCCAAATTCCTGCTATATCCTACGAATTGAGCTGTATCAGCATTTTCATGATTTACATCACTGTTGGCAAAGGCAGTTGTGGCACCAACCACCAGAACTAACGCCAACGCACAAGCGATGGTAGAAGTCTTTTTGAATTTCATAATTGCTTCAATCCTTTCTGAAATTGCATTTTTACCGAAATGGCTGTACAAAGCAGACATACTGTTTCTCCTTTCCTCCATTTTAATTAACATTAGCGCATAGGAGGAACGGTTTTTTGCACCCATCATACGGATAACCCAGGCATCGCACGACAATTCCACGTCCCGATTGGCAAGGACATACATTACCCAAGCCAGCGGATTAAACCAATGGATACAAAGCACAGCAGCAAAGAGAAGTTTTGTAATTGCGTCAAAGCGCCGAATGTGGACATATTCATGGGTCAGTACATACTTCAATGCCGCCTGGTCATTTCGGTCAAGTTTTTTGGGTAATAGGATCACCGGATGCAGGATGCCATAGGTCAGCGGAGAAGAAATCAAATCAGAGCTTCGTGCCTCAATGGGGCGAATAATCTGGTGTGTAGTCAACCACTCGCAGATATATGGCGTATTGTCAGGGATAGACATTCTAAATTTCCGCATACTCCGCAGATAGGAGATGGAGAAGTAGAGTGCCAACAGCAAGACGCCAACTAACCAGAGGACCTCAAAGGTGGAAATGTGTTCTGTTGCAGGATTTGGAACAGCCGTACCTGCATCATAAGATGGCAAGTTCTCTCCCGGTAAGGGGGAACCGATATTTCCAGAGGGCAATTCTTGAACTATACCAGAAAAAACATCAAGCCCGATGTGGATGTTGAAAGGCAGCGGGATAGAGAACGGCAGGAGCAAGCGCAGTGCAGCAACTATCCATAAAACAAAAAAGGTTGTTTTAGGCAAACGATGGATCGCCAACGCCCGGATGACCACAACAAATAAGATCAATACTCCTCCGCCCACGCTCATTTGAAATAGGCTCATGTGTTACCTCCTATTCCAATTCGGCCACCATCCGGCGCAGATTTTCAATTTGCGTCTTGGATAGCTTTTGATCGTCCAGCAAGGCGGCAAACAGTTTATCGGGGGAACCATCAAAGAATTTATCAATCAGTTCTTCTGCCTCTGCCTCTTGCACGACTTCTTTCGTAATCAGCGCATGACACATGAAGTTCGGTTCTCTACGCTCAATAGCACCTTTTGCAATACATTTCTTGATGACAGTATAGGTAGTATTCATATTCCAGCCAATTTGCTCTTTAAGAATATCGGAAATATGCTTTGCGGTTTTATCGCCTTCTTTCCATAACACATCCATGACTTTGAGCTCAGAGTCAAAGAGCTTTATTGCCATACAATCAAATCCTTTCTTTGAACTATTGCAATAGTTTGTGCCTCTATACTAGCACAATAGTTTTGCAATGTCAATACTATTCCAGTAGTGTGAAAGGCGTTTTTTGTGAATGTGGGAAATCTTTTCAAGGTTGCCTGCTAGGGGACTATGATGTTTGCAAAGGACTAAATAGCTCACAGTTAGAGAACCTTATTGCGATTGCTAAGGATATAAAAAAGTAGATAGGCAAAAGAGCAGTTCAACCGGGCTGCTCTTTTTTGTTGTTTAGGTGATGCGTATATCAATCACCTAATAGATTATATGGAGGAAAACCAAGAAAAATATTGAAAATCAAAATGATTTTTAGTAATATATAATATAAACAAGTGCATAAATTGCATCAATTTTGTTTTTTTGACACAATAGGAGGCGTATGGTATGCTCGTCAGCTACGATAAATTATGGAAGAAAATGAAGCAAAACAAGTTGAAAAAGAAAGACCTTGCAGTAGCAGCTGAGATAAGTACCTATACTATGACAAAATTGAATAAAGAGCAGACCGTATCTATGGAAGTTATGTTGAGCCTTTGCAAAATATTTCACTGCGATATAGGCGATTTGATGGAAGTTATTGAAGAAATTTAAGAAGGTGATCTGAATGGACAATGATGCAAAAGTAAGGCCGTTGTACCTCGCCAAGATATTGTATGAAAAGACAGACGAAGATCACTACCTTACTACAGCACAGCTCGTACAATACCTTGAGGAGTACGGAATCAAAGCGCATCGCCAGACAATTAAAGCTGATATTGAGATATTACAGAATTTTGGGATGGACATAAAAGAAGTAAAGTCCACTCAAAACCGCTATAATTTAGTCAGCAGATTGTTTGATATTCCAGAACTAAAACTTTTGATTGATGCAGTTGAATCATCCAAGTTTATCACAAAAAAGAAAAGCAGTGAACTGGTTGATAAGCTGAGCCACTTAGCAGGAGAACACAACGCAGCTGAGTTGAAGCGAAATCTTTGCGTAGAGGGACGGCTGAAACCGGGCAATGAAAAGATCTATATGATTGTAGATACCATTAACGAAGCAATCAACACCGGCAGGAAAATATCGTTTCAATATTTTCAATACAATGTTCGAAAAGAGCAGAAGCTGAAACGAGATGGAGAACCGTTCATATTTTCTCCGCTGCACCTGGTATGGAATGGTGACTATTATTATATGGTTGGTATGTTTGACTACAAGCAGAAAATCGGTAGCTTCCGAGTGGATCGTATTGCTCAATGCCCGCAAATTTTAGAGGAGCCAGCTGTTGCGGCTCCGGATGGCTTTGACATGAACGAGTATCTCAATACCACTTTCCGAATGTATAATTGTGAGTGCTGTGAAGTGGAACTGGTTTGTGATAATAGTGTAATGGATTCGATTATTGATCGCTTTGGAGAAGGTGTTACTACATACGCAAACGATATGACTTCTTTTCGGGCAGTTGTCAATGTGGCGGCGAGCCATATCTTTTATAGCTGGGTGTTTGGTTTTGGTGGCTTAGTAAAGATTAAAGAGCCAGAGAACATTAAACAGCAGTATGTGGAAATGGTTCAAAAAGCAATGTGTTGCATGGACGATTCCGACATGGTGCACAATGGAAATCAAACCGTAACAGACATATAACACAAGGTTGGTTGACCTGTGTTACACTAAAAAAGTGTTATATATTGGAATAAATCTAACAGACAAATTTTAGGAGGAGTGATTTCATGAAAAAGATCTTAGCAGGCATGTTAGCCTTAGTTATTATGCTGGCCTTTGTTGGCTGCGGAAAGGCAGGTAAAGCACCTGTGCAGAAGGTCTATTCCATTTTCGGAGAATGTGATGAATTTCGCATCATTAACGCTGTTGCTGTGATCGGTGGAGAACAGGAAACTTTTTATGGTGGTAAATTAGAACTCAAAACAGCTGACTTCAAAAATGTTTCCGGGTACAGCTTTTCATATTACATCGACAATGACGGTGAAAAGTGTACAATCATGAATCATGCCATGGTAAATGAAAGATCAGCATTTGATTTGGAAAATCAAGAAACAGGGCAAATATCAAGAACCGTATTAAATTACAATATAGATGTTTCTAAATTTGAACACAATATGTTTTTTGAGCTGACTGTTACCGACGAAAATGGAGAAAATGTCACTTTTACCGTTCCGATGCAGGTAAAACAGGTGTTTGAACCGATTGATACGGAAAAATAAACTGTTTGACCTATTCCGGTAAATCTTACACTCTAACCAAGTCAATCAAGCCATTTATGATGAGGTGACGCTTACAAGCGTCAACTCTCTTCTTTTTGGAAAAATTATCTTTAAACTATCTGCAAAAGGAGCATAATAAGACTATCGGAAACGCACAGCCCTAAACGGAAGAAGCGTAAATAAAAGTAGCCGTTGCGGGATGATTCCTGCAACGGCTACTTTTTGCTGAATGCATGGTGTTCATCATATGAACAGAACGAGGTTGGAGAAATTTACATTCCAGCGATTTTCCTTACGGTGTTTGCTGTTCTGATCGTCAGCTTACTGCCAATATTCACACTTGCTGTCTTTGACCACCAGTTTGTCTTCTGATAATCTTTTCGGCTGAACGACCAAAAGATTGCATTTTTACAATCCTGTATCTGCTCCAAGCCTTCCTTGGGTTCTCCAATTTCACTCAAAACATCCGCAAAAGTGGCTGGCGGCATGATGAAAATCAGATTATCATAGATCTCCTTATTTTCATTGCCCCACCAGTCAGGAGCATTGCGCAAAATGTACTCCAAATCTTCTTTTGAAATGACAAAAACGGGAATATCAAGCTGAAACCGGTTTTTAATCATGGTTTCAATCTGGTCTTTCATCAGATCTATATCATCGTGATCGCTCGAAAATATAACATTTCCACTATTTAGATAGGTTTTGACTTCAGCAAAGTCAAGGGATTCAAATCCGCTTTTCAATTCTGCCAT
>JAHHTO010000168.1 GCA_020024595.1 Schaedlerella sp. | reverse complement strand
TTTGTCAAGAACTTTTTTATTTTTTTAATTTTTGT
Source organism: Schaedlerella sp. (assembly GCA_020024595.1). Classification (GTDB taxonomy): domain Bacteria; phylum Bacillota; class Clostridia; order Lachnospirales; family Lachnospiraceae; genus Schaedlerella. The sequence continues at coordinate 5,269 of JAHHTO010000168.1, read as the reverse complement.
TTTGCTTTCTCGTCCGCGAGTCAGCTTAAACATATTAACATTTTCTTTTCTGTTTGTCAAGACATTTTTCAAAGTTTTTCTACATCTTTTTCTTAATCTTCACTTTACAGAATTATCTTGTTTCATCACACCGCAACTCCCGTTCGGCATATGATAAAACAAACGGAGAAGGAGGGATTTGAACCCTCGCGCCGCTACTAACGACCTACTCCCTTTCCAGGGGAGCCCCTTCGGCCAGCTTGGGTACTTCTCCAAAAGGTTCGCTATTTAATATACACGATTCCGCACGGAATGTCCAGTACTTTTTTATATTTTTTTATTTTAACAAATAACACTCCCAATTTTCCGCACCCAAATATAATTTGCAGGATATTGAACAATAATATTTGTTTGAATTTTTTCAATATTATTTGTTTTTATTGATTTTTCGTCCATAAACTTTTCTCCTTACAATCTCATTACTCTATATGATATAAGAATCCACGTTTCATATTCGGATAGTAATATACAAGAACATCATCTCCTTCTTTAAACCCCTTTGTTCTTATTTTACCTATCACTATTTCTATATCTTGACCTTCATGATCTGTTATATATACAGTGTCCTTAACAATTCGAGAAATCGTGCCTGTATTTTCCGCATATTCACCACTAACTATAAGCGGTAAATCTTTAATAGAGGGAATTACAATTTCACCTACACAAAATATAAAAAATACAATTAAAGTAAGCAAATATCCTATCTCAATATATTTTCTTATCTTCTTTGAAGTAATGGTTCTTAATGTTTTTTCCCAGTTAATGATAGGGATTTTTTTATATAGTTTTTGTATCATAAAAAATGTTGCTACGCAAAGAACTATGTCTAATACATAGTACCATACTGCTGTTATTGCCATCTTATTCCTCTTTCTAAATTTAATATTTATTTTTTATTCACGCTTTTTGAATGACATTGTTCAAAACTAATATATTTTTCACCTTGAACTGTCAGTTTTCCTACTGTTCCTTTCTTTAGAATCCTCCATATTAGAGAGAATATTTTGTGCAATCTGAAAACATAATCATCCATATTTATTACCAGTTTCCCGAATGACCGCTTCGTCTCTTGCAAAATATAGTTCAATAATTTGGAGGTCCTCCATGCATTCACCCCCTTTGTGTTTTTCTGTAAGGCCCTTCTCCCCCATTAAGTAGGGTTTTAGAAAGAAGGGTTTCGCAACTTTAAGATATTTCTTTTCAAAACGCCAGTTCACTCAGGGTAAGCAACTTTTGAACCGATAGATTCATTTCAGTATATCTAATACTCGGTTTTAACAAAATTATATCACAGCAAACTAAATTTTCTAACAGAATTTGTACTCAAGAGATACTTAGTATCCTACCTCGAAAGAAGTTTTAGTTAAAAGTCAGGGGCAATCCTGAGGATCACCCCCGACAGATTGTTATGCGTAAATCAGTTTCTTGTTAATGATTTCCATTGCACTGTTTCGGATGTTGTTCCTCCGCTGAATCCAGAGCATTTGATTTTCAGCCTTGAGATTCCTCTTCTTTCACGGCAAGCTGCTCGACCAGTCTGTCAAACATTTCCTGCGGCTGTTACCCCATACACCAATTTCATACTTGACCTGCTGTAACTTGATTGTGCTTTCGTTTTATAGGAGACTTTTAGAAATACGAATGTGTGGATAAAAAAATAGCCAAGAACCATTTACGGCCCTTCACGGCTATTTTCTTGCCCTGCTACAATGCTCGTTATCCTGATTTCAGTAAACTGTCCCCAGTAACCCTGAGCATTTTGATCAGTAGTTCTTTGTTATCATGTGTTCATTTTTCTTGTGCCTGAACAGCTCCGCAAGAACATTTATATCCAATTGTTGTCAAAATCGTATTTCCTGTCGGGCGCAGTTCATATGCATCATGATATCCTCCATGCAAATTTTCTTCCTGATGTGCTATTGGATCTTCTGTAATATCTGCCCCACAAGTATTACAATACCAAACTAACACTTGTTGCATTTCCGGCTCTTCCTGCGTAATTGGAATATCAAAGCTACAAACATGTGCCGGAGGGGCTGGTTCCGGTTGCGGAGCTGGTATTGGTGCTGGAACTGGCTCCGGTGCTGGTGTTGGAGCTGGCGCTGGTGTTGACTCTGGTGCTGCTGTATGCTGTGGCTGTGGCTCTGGATCTGCCGGTCGCTGTGGCTCTGGATCTGTAGGTGATGGTTTCTGTACATGATTTCCAGTATTTCCACTGTTCGCATTGTTCTGCTTGGTCTGCTCTTGATGTGCAGGCTGTGTCACCTGGTCACGCTTTTTATTTCCATTACTTTTTTCAGGTGTAGGAGTTTTTGTTTCAGAAGCCGTCTTTGTCAATTTTGCTTTTGCATCCGTTTTAACATCTTTCTTTTTATTCAAATCTGTTGTTTTTGCCTTCTGACTATTCTGAGCCGTTTTTACTGGCTCTGATCCGGTATTAAGTGCTGCAGCAATTCCCACTCCACTAACGCCGATCAACAGTGCTGCAGCAACAGCCACCATGATTATTTTCTTTTTGTTTTTCATAAACTTCCCTCCTTTAATTGCTATTTCTTTTTATAGCATTGTGACATTCAACGTAGTCACTCTTAAAACCTGTGCCGAAAAAACTCTTCATAACATTTTTTATTTTCTACTTTTCAGTATTTTACATCACTTTTTCTGACATTTTCCCCGCAAAGACACATGAAATGATTCATTTTCTTTTTACGGTTATTACTAAATACAGATCACTTTGACTAAAGTCTTAGCACAAAATAATCTAACCTCTATCAAAAAAGAAATAGACATAAAACAAAAAAGCAGTTCTTCCATAAAGAACTGCCTAAACCGGAGAGGGTGGGATTCGAACCCACGCGCCCTTGCGGACAAACGGTTTTCAAGACCGCCTCGTTATGACCACTTCGATACCTCTCCAAATATTAAATCCCGTGCTCTTTCGCACTTCTGATATTCTACCACAGATACTTTTTAGAGTCAACTAGAAATTTGAATTTTTCCACTTCCTATTTTCTTGCATACAAATAGTTCTCCTGTTTCTAAATCTTCCGGTGTTGTGATTTTGATATTCTCATATGATCCTTGTACGATCTTTACTGAATGTCCACTCATCTTTTCAACCACCATAGCATCATCCGTTACCGCAATTTCTTCTGATTGCATTAACCGAGCATACGCTTCTTTTACAAGTGATGTTTCAAACACCTGAGGAGTCTGAATCATCCATACTCGGCTTCGTTCCGGCGTTTCTGCGACATTTTGGTTATCATCAGCTATTTTAATCGTATCTTTTACCGGCATTCCAACAACACATGCGCCGCAGTTCTGTACCGCTTCATACGCACGTTCAATCATCTCTTCATTCACAAATGGTCGCGCCCCATCGTGTATAAAGACATATCCGCTGTCCTCCATTGTTCGAAGCGCATTCCACACCGAATGATATCGCTCTTCTCCACCGCATATAATACGGCTCACTTTCCGAATTCTATATTTTTCTACAATCTGCTCACGGCAATATTCCTCATCACCACTCCCCGTCACAAGACAAATATCATCTATAATATCAGAATCTTGAAATACTTTTAAAGAATAGTATAAAACTGGCTTACCTGACAGCAGTAAATACTGTTTCTGCACCTTAGTCCCCATACGCTTTCCACGTCCTGCTGCCATCACTACCGCTGTACATTTCATCTTTTTCATTTTCAGCATTCCTTTCTGATTAAATTCCCGGTTATCTCTCACCCAACTTCAAATTCGGTATCGCATTCAAATCCCAGCCATGTCTTGTTCCTGCAAGATATTCATAATATGCAGCCGCACCGATCATAGCCGCATTATCAGTACAGTATATCGGAGACGGATAATAAAACGGAATCCCTCGTTCCTCACAAGCCTTTTTCATTCCTTCGCGCAAAGCACTGTTGGATGCTACTCCACCAGCAATAGCTAACTTACATATGCCAAAGTTCTCCACCGCTTTCATTGCATTTTCCACGAGTACATCCACAACCGCTTTCTGAAAAGACGCTGCAATATCTGCGGGATTATACGTTTCCCCCTTCATCTGGCATCCATTCAAATAATTCAGCACCGAAGATTTCACCCCACTGAAACTAAAATCATATGGTGCATCTTCAATGTGCGCCTTCGGAAATACAATTGCATTAGGATTGCCTTCTTTTGCAAGGCGGTCGATCTTTGGCCCGCCAGGATACCCCAATCCGATAGCTCGCGCAACTTTATCATACGCTTCTCCTGCTGCATCATCTCGTGTTCGTCCGAGAATTTCATATTTCCCATAATCCCTTACACAAACCAAATGGGTATGCCCTCCAGATACAACCAGGCAGAGAAACGGCGGTTCCAAAGTAGGATGTTCTATATAGTTCGCAGAAATATGTCCCTCGATATGATGCACTCCAACCAATGGGAGATTTCTCGCATAAGCAATTGCCTTTGCCTCTGCCACGCCAACTAGCAGCGCGCCCACCAACCCCGGTCCGTAAGTAACACCAATCGCATCAATATCATCCAATGTCACTTCTGCCTCTTTCAAAGCTTCCTCTATCACCTGATTAATTTTCTCTATATGTTTACGGGACGCAATTTCCGGAACAACGCCCCCATATAACTTGTGCAGATCAATTTGGGAAGAAATAACATTCGACAAAACTTCTCTTCCATTGTGTACCACTGCTGCCGCAGTCTCATCGCAGGAACTCTCAATTGCAAGTATATTAATATCTTTAATTTCTCTCATAATTATGTCCTCTTCCTTACCCGTACAACGATTTGTATTTCTGGTTATTACTCGAATTTTAGTTCCACAGACATTTTGTCCTTTCCTGCCTTTGCTGCCGGAAATATTCTGCGAACATCCTCCATATATGCCTCCGCATGAGTCAAAGACGGACTATAATGTGTCAGCCACATTTCTTTGACATCTGCATCTTTCGCAAGTTCTGCCGCTTCATAAAATGTCATATGCTTATATTCCACAGCTTTGGCTGCTTTTTCTTTCTCCCCATACATTCCTTCACAAATAAAAAGGTCAGAACCTTTTGCGTTTTCCCTGATTGAATTCGTAGGTCTTGTGTCCGTTGTGTAAGTCAGTTTAATTCCCTTTCTCGGTGGTCGCCGCTTCAAAACATGCGACACCGCCCACCCTTCATCTTCTACTGATTTTCCCTTCTGCCGAAGTATTAAAAAAATCTGTGGAAGTTCC
>JAHHTO010000167.1 GCA_020024595.1 Schaedlerella sp. | reverse complement strand
CTGAACTAAAGAGGCTCCTGCTTCATTTAAAGCCAAAGAAAATCAATGGAGAAGTGGAGTTTGGCTTTGAAGATCCTGCATTGACTGGAAAAATAATGGCCGGTGTCAGTATCTTATATCCGTATTTTTCAGACCATGTTCTGATCAACCCAAGATTTGAAGAAAAGATTTTAAAAGGTTATTTGTATATAAAAGGAAGAATAGCACCTAGAATCTTTGTTTTGTTTGGATTACGGCTATTGCTGGATAAAAAAATCCGGATCACAATACATCATATTAAAAATTTTAGATTAGATTAGTAAGGAGGAAAAGAGGATGTCTGACAACAATATTAGAAACACGGTAGAATCCCTTTTGAGTGGAATGGACGGATTGGTTTCATCAAAAACAGTGGTTGGAGATACAATTCAGGTTGGAGATACGACCATCATTCCATTGGTAGATGTATCTTTTGGGATTGGAGCAGGTTCAGCTCTTGGAGATAAAAAAGGAAAGGGCATGGGTGGCATGAGCGGAAAAGTGACACCAAGTTCGGTTCTTGTTATCAAAGATGGAGCTGTACGACTGGTTCATATTAAGAATCAGGATACGATCACAAAGATCCTGGATATGGCACCGGAGCTTCTAGATCGTTTTACAACGAAAAAGGAAGACAAGATGACAGAAGAGGATGTGAATGACATTCTGGATTCAGAAGAATGATCCAGGAATCAATTTCCGCTTTTCGGCATAATATATAATGAAAGAGTGGAAAGTATGTAGGATAGTATGAAACGTGTCATCGGATTTGCATTGCTTTGTATAGCAGTTGGAATGTTGATCAGTATGATGCTTCCGGCGGCATCACTTTTCAGATTGATCCTGTTTCTCGGAAGTCTGGCGGCAGGATACTGTCTGTTTTGTAAATGACATTTTGTTTATAAGCACAAAAAAGACTCAATATCTTAATTAGATACTGAGTCTTTTTGTTCCGTGTCATCAAAGTATTACATTTAAAAATTCAATGTCTGTTATAATATATAGATTAGGCACGTTCTACACGTCCAGACTTCAAACAAGAAGTACAAACGTACATTTTCTTGGAACCACCTTCTGTTTTAACACGAACAGACTTCACGTTAGATTTCCACATTTTTGGTGATTTTCTATGGGAGTGACTTACGTTATTACCGAAATGAGCACCCTTTTCACAAATAGCACATTTAGCCATCATTGCACCTCCTAACAATCTGAAATAGTCCACATGGACTCACAACACTAATATCTTAGCAGAAAGAACCTATGATTGCAAGTATTTTTTGAAATAAAATGATGTAAATAAAAAGAAATGTATGAAAAATAGCTAAGAAAATGCTTTTTAATTCACAGAATCTGTAAATCATGGTAAAAAAAGCGATGCCGTCTTGTAAAGCGGAATAAAAAAGCGTATAATACAGTTGTTAATTTTGCAAAAATCCAATTATGAACTGGAGGTAATATATAATGAAAGGTAGTATGAGTACTGATTTGGGAATCATTACGATCAACCCGGAAGTAATCGCAAAGTATGCAGGTTCTGTAGCAGTTGAGTGCTTTGGAATTGTAGGAATGGCGGCAGTCAGTGTAAAAGATGGGATGGCAAGACTGTTGAAAAGGGAAAGTCTGACTCATGGAATTCAGCTGAATATTTCAGATGAAAATCAAATTACGTTGGATTTTCATGTGATTGTTTCTTATGGTGTAAATATTCTTTCTGTTTCTGACAATCTTATGCACAATGTAAAGTATAAGGTGGAAGAATTTACCGGGATGACGGTAGAGAAAATTAACATCTTCGTTGAAGGTGTGCGAGTGATTGATTAAGGAGGATACTTGCCGTGGCAACTAATACGATAAATGCAGAACTGCTGACCAAAATGTTTCTTGCTGGTGCAGCGAACCTGGAAGCAAAGAAAGATTTTATCAATGAATTGAATGTATTCCCTGTACCAGATGGTGATACAGGAACGAATATGACACTGACCATTATGTCAGCTGCCAAAGAGGTGAGCGCATTGAAACAGAAAGATATGCTTTCTGTTTCAAAAGCAATTTCTTCTGGTTCTCTGCGTGGTGCAAGGGGAAATTCAGGTGTTATTCTTTCTCAGTTACTGCGTGGATTTACAAAGGTGATTCGGGAGCATAAGGAAGTGAATGTTCAGATTCTGGCTGCTGCCTGTGAACGTGCGACAGCAACTGCATACAAAGCCGTTATGAAACCGAAGGAAGGTACCATTCTGACGGTTGCAAAGGGACTTTCGGAAAAAGCGCAGGAGATGGCTGAGACGACGGATGATCTTGAAATCTTTATTCCGGCAGTGATCGAAGAAGCAAAAGTAGTTCTGGCAAAGACTCCAGATATGCTTCCGGTATTAAAGGAAGCCGGTGTAGTGGACTCCGGTGGTCAGGGTCTTCTGGAAGTGCTGAATGGTGCATATGATGCGTTTCTTGGAAAAGAGATTGACTATAGTGCGATTGAGATGAGTTCGGGCACGAAAATGATAAAGCCGGGGACTCAGGCTGAAACGGATATTAAGTTTGGCTACTGTACCGAATTTATCATTATGTTGGAGAAAAATTTTTCTGAAAAAGATGAAATAGAATTCAAGGCGTATCTGGAATCGATCGGTGATTCTATTGTATGTGTGGCAGATGAAGATATTGTTAAGATCCATGTGCATACCAATGACCCGGGACTGGCAATTCAGAAAGCTCTTACATTTGGACAGCTGTCCCGGATGAAGATTGACAATATGCGTGAAGAACATCAAGAAAAGCTGATTCGTGAAGCAGAGAAACTGGCAGAAGAACAGAAAAAAGCATCTAAGGAGCCGAGGAAATCTGTTGGATTTATTGCGGTTTCCATTGGCTCTGGAATGAACAGTATTTTTAAGGAACTGGGTGTGGATTACATTATTGAAGGTGGTCAGACAATGAATCCGAGTACAGAGGATATGCTGACTGCAATTGATCATGTCAATGCGGATCATATTTTCATTTTCCCAAACAATAAGAATATTATTCTGGCAGCAAACCAGGCTCAATCACTGACGGATGATAAGGATATCATTGTGATTCCGACTAAGACAGTACCTCAGGGAATTACGGCGATTATTAACTATATGCCGGATGAAGATGTGGATACCAATGAAGAGGCTATGCTTGAAGAGATTAAGAATGTTAAGACCGGTCAGGTGACTTACGCTGTTCGTGATACCCATATCGATGACAAGGAGATCCATGAGGGCGATATTATGGGAATTGGTGATTCTGGTATTCTTTCTGTTGGTCAGTCTGTGGAAGCAACTACAAAAGAGATGCTCTCGATCATGGTAGATGAAGATACAGAGCTGGTGAGCTTGTATTATGGAGAGGATGTACAAGAAGCAGAAGCAGAACGTTTTGCAAAGGAAATTGCAGAACTGTATCCGGAAGCAGATGTTGACATGCAGTTTGGAGGACAGCCAATTTACTATTATGTATTGTCAGTAGAATAATTTTAATCTGTGGAACAATATGATACTTATAGAACCTGCAATCGGCAGCTTTTACCGGGGCAAGGTCATTCAAAAGCGAATCAACTTCCTGAAAAAGCTGATTCGCTTTTTTATACTTTTGAGGAGATTGGACTTATTGGAGAAAGTAAATGAAGGAATATTCAAAAATCAGTGACTTGAAAGGAATTGGAGAAAAAACAGAAAAAGTTTTTCAAAAAGCCGGAGTTTTTACCGTCGGGGATTTGCTGCATTATTATCCGAGAAGTTATGAAGTGTATGAAGATCCGGTAACGGTCAGCGAAGCTTTGGAAGGACAGACAGTAACTGTGACGGGGACGATTTACGGAAAAGTCCAGGTGAGCGGAAAACCGCAGATGCAAATTACAACATTATATTTGAAGGATCTGACGGGAACACTGAAAGTAATCTGGTTTCGTATGCCGTTTCTTCGAAGTACATTGTCTAAAGGTGGTGTAATCACATTACGAGGACGCATAGTACAGAAACGAAATAGCCTGGTGATGGAACATCCAGAAATATTCTACCCGAGTTCAAAATATGAAGAAAAGCGGAACTCTTTGCAACCAGTGTATCCGTTGAGTACAGGAATGACAAATAATATGGTTATGAAAGCAGTAAAACAGGCTCTTCAGTCTTGCTCGATAGAGAATACAATTTTACCCGAAGAACTGCAGGAGAAATACCACTTTGTCGGATATAAACAGGCACTTATGGGAGTTCATTTTCCAGAAACAAAAGAAGAGTTCTGTCAGGCAAGAACAAGACTTGTATTTGAAGAGTTCCTACTTTTTATTCTTTCTTTGAGAATATTAAAGGTTCGTGAAGATCGTGTGCTGAATCACTATTGCTTTCGTGAACAGCCAGAAATCCGCAGATTCATGGAAGCGCTTCCATATGAATTGACGAACGCTCAGAAAAATGTCTGGGAGGAAATCCATCAGGATATGTCAGGGATCCATGTGATGTCCAGGCTGGTGCAAGGAGATGTTGGTTCCGGAAAGACCATCGTAGCATTACTGGCGATGATGTATGCAGGACTAAACGGATATCAAGCTGTTATCATGGCGCCGACAGAAGTGCTTGCCAGACAACATTATGAGAATATTACCGGATTATTAGAAAAATATGGGATCGCATTGAAAACCGGGATTTTAACAGGCTCAATGTCAGCGAAAGAAAAACGTCTATCCTGTGAGCAGATTGCTTCTGGTGAGACGCAGATTATTGTTGGAACTCATGCATTGATCCAGGAAAAAGTGGTATATCACAGTCTGGCACTTGTTGTGACAGATGAACAGCATCGATTTGGAGTACATCAGCGGGAGACGCTGGCAAAGAAAGGACTTTATCCGCATATTCTTGTAATGAGTGCCACACCAATTCCAAGAACATTGGCAATTATATTATATGGAAATCTGGAAATTTCGATTATCAATGAACTTCCGAAGAATCGGCTGCCCATTAAAAACTGTGTGGTAGATACAGGGTATCGGAATACAGCTCATGCATTTATGAAGAAACAGATTGCAAAAGGCCGGCAGTGTTATGTGATTTGCCCAATGGTAGAAGAAAGTGAAAGTCTGGAGGCAGAAAATGTTACAGATTACACCGAGGTTCTTCAGGAAATAATGGGACCAGATATTAAAGTGCAGTGCCTTCACGGTAAAATGAAGCAGACGCAGAAGGATGAAATCATGGAATCTTTCAGCCAAAATAAAATTCAGATTTTGGTATCGACTACTGTGATTGAGGTTGGAATTGATGTGCCAAATGCAACTGTAATGATGATCGAAAATGCAGAGCGTTTTGGCCTTGCTCAGCTCCATCAGCT
>JAHHTO010000166.1 GCA_020024595.1 Schaedlerella sp. | reverse complement strand
GTTTGATGTCGATCAAAGTCTTAAAGGGACGTTTATCCGGGGAATTCAGATCCGTATGATTGATGAACTGGAAACATTTTTGAAGGAAAATGATATTGAGATTGCGGCACTGACCCTTCCGAAAACAAAGGCAATTGAGGTGGCGGAACTGCTTGCGAAGAGTAATATCAAGGGAATCTGGAATTTTGCGCATACGGACTTGAATCTTCCGCCGAACAAGATTGTTGAGAGTGTGCATCTTTCTGACAGCCTTATGAAGTTATCGTATAATATTACCCGTTACGGGGAAGAGAGTGGAAAGTAACTGTACATAAACGTGTAAAAGGGGATAGCTTCCTTTTTACACGTTTTCCATTTCGTTTTGAAGAAAGGAGAAAGGGACATGCGTTATTTACCAAATGGGATTTGGATGCAGAAAGCGGACACGCATACAATTGAAGAAATCGGTATCCCATCTGTTGTATTGATGGAACATGCAGCTGGCAGAACAGTGGAAATTCTTGAAAAAGAGGGGATTGACTGTTCAAATGCGTTGATTATTTGTGGCTCCGGTAATAATGGCGGGGATGGATTTGCAATTGCCCGTTTGTTACATGGAAAGGGAAAGCAAGTGACGGTTTTGTTTGCCGGAAAGAAAAGTTCTATGAGTACAGAGTGCAAACTGCAGTCAGATATTGTAAGGAATCTTGGAATTCCGATTGTCACAGAAGTTACGGATGAAGAATATACTGTTGTAGTGGATGCAATCTTTGGTGTTGGTTTGAATCGAGAAATTAGAGGGAGTTATCGGATATTAATTGAACAGCTGAACGAGAAGTCCGGAAGAAAGGTAGCTGTTGATATCCCATCTGGGGTGTGTTCAGGTGACGGACGAATCTTAGGGGTAGCGTTTCGTGCAGAACTGACGGTATCTTTTCAATGCGAGAAGCTTGGGACCGTGTTGTTTCCGGGAAAAGAATATGCAGGAAAGGTGATTCCTGTAGATATCGGAATTGATATTTCATTTATGAAAGAGATTCGGGAAATCTGTTATACACTGGAAAAGCAAGATCTTTCAAAGAGGTTGCCGGAGCGGAAACCAAATTCTCATAAAGGAACATATGGAAAGGTCCTGATGATTACCGGAAGTGACGGAATGGCAGGTGCAGCGTTTTTGAGCGCAAAAGCAGCATATATCAGTGGCGCAGGCTTGGTACGGATTTATACACCGGATTCAAACCGTATGATTTTGCAGCAACTTTTGCCGGAGGCGGTTGTTTCTACTTATACGAGATACGATGAAACAGAATTAGAACGCCTGCTGGATTGGGCGGATGTAGTGTGTATCGGTTGTGGACTGGGACAAAACCAAATTTCAGCAGAACTTTTAAAAGGAACGTTGCGCAAGTCTAATGTGCCTTGCATTGTGGATGCAGATGGAATCAATCTGCTTTCTCATTGTCACGAACTTCTTTTTGAAACGGACCATCCGGTGATCCTGACACCTCATATGAAAGAAATGGCAGATTTGATGGGGTGTTCGGTTTCGGAACTTCAGGAAGAGCGGTTTACAAAGTTAGCTCAATTTACAGAACAATATCCTGTGGTCTGTGTGTTGAAAGATGCACGGACTGTTGTTGCAGAACGTGCCCGGCGATTTTTTGTAAACACAGCGGGAAACCAGGCAATGGCAAAGGCTGGAGCGGGAGATGTGCTTGCGGGTATCATTACCGGACTTCTGGCAGGACATATGGAGGTTTATGAGGGAGCTGTACTCGGAGTGTATCTGCATGCTTGTGGCGGAGACCGAGCAAAGGAAATGCTTGGAAGTTACAGTGTGCTGGCAGAAGATTTAATTACTGGAGTAGGCATATGTATGAAAGAAGCGGAGGAGAAGATCGGATGAAGCAATATAATCGAGTATACGCACAAATTAATCTGGATGCCATTGCGTATAATATGAACCAGATGAAAGAACGGCTTGGAGGAGATACAAAGCTGATCGCTGTGATAAAAACAGATGGGTACGGACATGGAGCAGTACCGGTTGCGGAACTGTTCGAAGATACGGAGTATGTATGGGGATATGCAACAGCCAGTTTGGATGAAGCAATGGTACTTCGGGAAGCAGGAATCAAAAAACCAATCCTGGTGCTGGGATGTGTATTTCCCGATCAGTACGAAGATATGATACAAAACGAAATCCGTGCGGCTGTTTATATGAGAGAGATGGCACAAGGAATGTCAGAGACAGCGAAACGTCTCGGTAAAACAGCTCTTTTGCATATTAAGGTGGATACAGGGATGGGAAGAATTGGTTTTCCGGTATCTGAAGAGAGTGCAGATATGATCCGAGAAATCAGTTTGCTGGAAAATGTAACTCTGGAAGGACTGTTTACACATTTTGCAAAGGCGGATGAGACAGATAAGGCTTATACAAGAATGCAGCATGAGAAATTTGTATGGATGCAGAAAGCACTTGGAGAAAGAGGGGTAGAGATTCCGTACCTGGATTGTGATAACAGTGCGGGAATTATAGATTTTCCAGAATTAAAGCATGATCTGGCACGAGCGGGAATCTCACTTTATGGAATGTATCCGTCTACGGAGGTGGATCAAAAGGTGGTTCATTTGAAACCGGCACTGGAACTGATCAGCCATGTGTCTTATGTGAAAGAAGTGGAAGCCGGAACTTCGATTAGTTATGGGGGCACTTTCGTAACATCAGAGAAGAGGAAGGTGGCGACCATTCCAGTGGGATATGGAGACGGATATCCCCGTTCTCTTTCCAACAAAGGTGAAGTTTTGATTCATGGCAGAAGAGCAAAGATTCTTGGAAGAATATGTATGGATCAGTTCATGGTGGATGTGACTGAGATTCCGGATACGGCATTCATGGATAAAGTAACACTGGTTGGGAGAGATGGGGAAGAGTTCATTTCTGTCGAAGAATTGAGTGGATTAAGTGGACGGTTTCCTTATGAATTTGTCTGCTGCTTAAGCAAACGGATTCCGAGAGTTTATACAAAGAACGGAAAAACTGTTATTCAGAAAGATTGTTTCTGACAGGGTTGTTCTAAACACTTTGCATACTTCCGAAAAACAGGGCAATACTATAGACAGTGATGATACAGGAAGAGAGAGTTCCTGTGCAGATAAGTCCTTGAATATGGAAAAGAAAAAGCGGAGTGTGAAATAGAGTGGTTGTTAAGCGAGGAGATATTTATTATGCAGATTTAAGTCCGGTGGTCGGGAGTGAACAGGGCGGAATCCGTCCGGTTCTTATCATACAAAATGATGTAGGAAACCGGCATAGCCCGACGGTCATCTGTGCGGCGATTACATCTAGAATGAATAAGGCAAAACTGCCGACGCATATCGAGATCAGTGCGCAGAAATATCAGATTGTCAAAAATTCGGTAATTCTATTGGAACAGATTCGAACTATTGATAAGAAACGTTTGAGAGAATTTGTCTGCCATGTGGATAGTCGGATGATGGGAAAAGTAAGCGAAGCAATCCGGATTAGCCTGGATTTGAATACATAAACGCCTACTTTACAGATAGAAAAAAGAGTGATAGAATGAGTGAGATAATACGAGAAGAGGAGATTTTAGGAAATGTCAGGACATTCAAAATTTGCCAATATTAAGCATAAAAAAGAGAAAAATGATGCTGCAAAGGGGAAGGTTTTTACAAAAATCGGACGTGAGCTTGCAGTTGCAGTGAAAGAAGGGGGCGGACCGGATCCGGCAAACAACAGCCGTTTGCGTGATGTAATTGCCAAGGCAAAAGCAAACAATATGCCAAACGATACCATCGACAGAAATATCAAGAAAGCAGCGGGGGAAGGATCTGCAGATAACTATGAGCATATTACATATGAAGGATACGGTCCTAACGGTACCGCAATTATTGTAAATACATTAACAGACAATAAGAATCGTACAGCTTCCAATGTGCGCAATGCATTTACCAAAGGGTGCGGTAATGTGGGAACTCCTGGATGTGTTTCTTTTATGTTTGATGAGAAAGGGCAGATTCTGGTCGCAAAAGAAGAATGTGATATGGATGCAGATGAACTGATGATGCTTGCTTTGGACGCAGGTGCTGAGGATTTTGTTGAGGAAGAAGACAGCTTCGAGATTCTGACAGCTCCGGCTGATTTCAGTGAAGTGCGTTTGAAGTTAGAAGAGGCAGGAATTGTGATGGCGAGTGCGGAAGTAACCATGATTCCACAGAATTATGTAGAATTGACAAAAGACGAAGATATCAAGAACATTCAGAAGACACTCGATCTTTTGGAAGAAGATGATGATGTGCAGGATGTGTATCACAACTGGAGCGAAGAGTAAGATCTGAGCAAAATGACAAGACAATTTAACGACATCAGGGAAAGCAGAAGAATTTGCGGAAAGGGGCAGAAGATGAGCAATTACAAAGTGGAAACAAAGTGTATACAGTCTGGTTATGAACCAAAGAATGGTGAAGCACGTGTAGTGCCGATTTATCAGAGTACAACATTTCGTTATACAAGTAGTGAGCAGATGGGAAGGCTATTTGATTTGGAGGAGAGCGGCTATTTTTATACACGTTTACAGAATCCTACGAATGATGCTGTTGCAGCAAAAATCTGTGATCTCGAGGGTGGTGTTGCAGCAATGCTGACCTCTTCCGGCCAGGCAGCTAATTTCTATGCGATCATGAATATTGTTCAGGCAGGGGATCATATTATCTGCGCATCTGCCGTTTATGGAGGTACATACAATCTTTATGCACACACCATTCGGAAGATGGGGGTAGAGGTAACTTTCATAGATCCAGATTGTACGGCTGAAGAGCTGCATGCTGCTTTTCGTGAGAATACAAAGGCGGTATTTGGTGAGACTATTGCCAATCCTGCGCTTGTTGTGCTGGATATTGAAAAATTTGCATCAGTGGCACATGCACACGGCGTGCCGTTGATTGTAGACAATACATTTGCAACACCAATTAACTGCAGACCATTTGAGTGGGGAGCGGACATCGTGACTCATTCAACTACAAAGTATATGGATGGTCATGCAGCTTGTGTGGGTGGTGCAATTGTTGACAGTGGTAATTTTGATTGGGAAGCCAATGCAGATAAGTTTCCGGGACTGACGACACCGGACGAGACCTATCATGGTATTGTTTATACAGAGCGTTTTGGAAAAGGTGCATACATTACAAAGGCAACTGCGCAATTGATGCGTGATCTTGGTTCTATTCAGTCTCCGCAGAACGCGTTTCTCTTGAATATTGGGTTGGAGACACTGCACCTGCGTGTACCTCGCCATTGTGAAAATGCTGTAAAAGTTGCAGAATATCTGAAAGGGCATGAAAAGGTTGCATGGGTATCTTGTCCATCACTGCCAGGAGATCAATATTATGAAC
>JAHHTO010000165.1 GCA_020024595.1 Schaedlerella sp. | reverse complement strand
AAATGAAGATAAAATATTTGACTATAGTATGATGCTGGTATAGAATCAAGTTATAAATATAGAAACCGCTTTCATAATTAAAAGAAGAAGGTAAAGGTTATGGAAGAAGGAATGGTGTCTTGGTAATGATAAGGAGGAATAAGAATGAAGAAGGTTGCAGTATTCGGTAGTTTTGTTGTAGACCTTATGGCGAGGAGTCCGCATCTCCCAGCTCCGGGTGAGACTGTAAAAGGTTCTATGTTTAAAATGGGCCCAGGAGGAAAGGGATTTAACCAATGTGTGGCAGCACATAAAGCTGGTGCAGATGTTGTGATGATGACGAAGGTTGGGAAAGACAGTTTTGCAAAGGTGATGCTGGATACGATGACAGACCTTGGCATGCCGAAGGAGCATGTTTTTATCAGTGATGATAAAGAGACTGGAATTGCACTGATTCTGGTGGATGAGAATACAAGTCAAAATGAAATTATTATTGTACCGGGGGCATGCAATACAATTACTGCGGAAGAAGTTGCCAGCGTAGAAGAGGTGATAAAGGAATGTGAGTATGTATTGTTGCAATTAGAAGTGAACCAAGATGCCAATGAAATGATCGTAGATATGGCAAATAGATATGGATGTAAGGTTATTGTTAATACTGCACCATTTGCGCCGATGGCAGATCAGTTTCTGTCCAAATGTTACATGGTCACACCGAATGAGGTAGAAGCTGAGGAAATAACAGGAATTCCTGTTATAGATCTTGAGTCAGCAAAGAAAGCAGCAGCTTATTTTCGAGATAAGGGAGTGACAGAAGTGGTCATTACTTTGGGGGGCAGAGGTGTCTTCGCTTCTTCCAAGGGAAAAGAGATGATTGTTCCGGCTTACCATGTTGATGCAGTGGATACAACCGGAGCAGGAGATGCATTTAATGGGGGGCTTCTGGCAGCACTATCAGAAGGAAAAGATTTGTGGGAGGCGGTAAAATTTGCAAATGCACTGGCTGCGCTGTCTGTGCAAAAGCTTGGAACAACACCGGCAATGCCTCTCAGGGAAGATGTTGATAGATTCTTGGAAGAACATGTATAAAGGAGGAAAAGTTATGTTAAAAGGAATTCCGGAAATTATAGGATCAGATTTATTGAAAGCACTTGCAGACATGGGGCATGGTGATATTCTTGTGGTAGCAGATCATTTTTATCCTCCATATTCCAAATCGCCTAATGCGGTTAGTGTACAGGCAAAAGGAAATACAGCACCGGAGATGATTGATGCTATTTTGAAACTTATGCCATTGGATGTGGAATATTGTGATACACCACTTGAGTATATGGTTCCGGATGTGGATTCTGGAATTGAAATGAAACAATGTGATACATGGGATGAGGCAATTGAGGCTGCCAAGAGAAATGGATATGAGAATTGTGCAGGACCGATTGAACGCATGAAGTTCTATGAGAAAGCAGGAAGCGCAGTTTTAACAGTATGTACAAGTGAGACGAGACCTTACGGATGTTTTATTCTTCAGAAAGGTGTGATGTAAAAAAGATATGTAATTGTTCTAAAGCGTAACAAATAATGAATGTAAAAAGGAGGAAGATTATTATGAAAATGAAAAAAATGGTGGCTATAATGTTGGTTGGAATTATGACACTTTCGCTTGCGGCATGCTCCGAAAAATCAGACTCTAAGAGCAGTGCGTCTGACGGAGAGAAGAAAGATTCGTATCATGTAATCTATTTGACTCCGTCTACGGCTTCGCAGTTTTGGACCTATGTTGGAATAGGGATTGAAAATGCTATGAAAGATATTGAAGAGAGTGAAGGAGTTGTAGTTGATTATGAAGTTGTGGGACCGGCAGAAGAAAGCCAGACAGAAGATTATGTTACAACTTTTGAACAGTGTATTGGTAAACAGCCTGATGCAATCGTAACAGCGACACTGGCAATTGACGCAACAGTTCCGAAGGCGCAGGAGGCTACAAACGCAGGGATTATTCTGAATTTTGTAAACTGTGGTATTGGAACGGGCGATGATGGCGCAAATGAAGAATATTACAATCAATTCTATTATTGCTCTAATGACACCATTGGTGAGATGGCAGCAGAAGCGTTCAAGAAAACTATGGATGATAAAGGAATTACAGAAGGTGTTCTTGGAATGAATACAAATGTTGAGAATGAAGCGTTGAATCACAGAATTGATGCATTTAGAGAGAAAATGGCTGAAATAGCACCTGACATTGAGCTGACAGATACATACTACAATGGTAATGTTGTTGAAACAGCTCAGGAAAATGCAGAGAATATCATTTCTACGTATGGAGATAAGTTGATTGGTATGTATTCTGGAAATAACATCACAGGTGATGGTGTGTGTAATGCGGTTGCAGATTCCAACGTAGGTGAGAAGTTTGTAAATGTTGCAGTTGATTCTGACGATATCGAGATTCAGGCACTGAAGAAAGGGGTGTTGGATGCAATCATCGTACAGGATGCATACGCACAGGGATATAAATGTATGGAGAATGCACTGCTGACATTGATTAAGGGGGAAAATCCGGAATCTGAGAAACAGGTGAATTGCCCGCCGGTTGTTATTACAAAGGAAAATATGGAAGAAACAGAGAAGCAGGATTTGCTTGATCCTACAAGACTTCAGAAATAAGAGTTTACTTGAAACAACAGTTACACTTTAATGGCATTTATAATATTGATGTAAGGGGCGGTTTTTACATCGTCCCTTATTTGAAGAAGAGGGTATGGTTATGCAGGACACGATTTTGAAAATAGAAAATATCAGTAAATTCTATCCTGGTGTAACAGCACTGAACAACGTGAGTTTTGAAATAAAAGCCGGTGAGGCGAGAGCACTTTGTGGGGAAAATGGTGCTGGAAAGTCTACGCTTATCAAATGTATCATGGGTGTTGAAAGGCCGGATGAAGGAAAGGTTCTGATGAACTATAACGGCGAATGGATTGAAAATACAAGCGCATTGGAGGCTCAGAGCCATGGCGTGTATGCTAATTATCAGCATGTAAATATTGCCTCGGACTTAAGTATTGCTGAAAACTATTTTCTTGGGCGACAGCCGAAGACAAAAGTTGGAATGGTTGACTGGAAAAAGATGTACGAAGACAGCCAGAAGATTATTGATAAATTTGGAATGAATGTTAATCCTCGACAGAAAATTTCTAATCTGCCTATTGCAATGCAGGCGATGGTTACAATTAGCAAGATTTCTGTCAATGATGATTTGAGAATAGTTATTTTTGATGAACCAACGGCACTTTTGGAAAATGAGAAAGTAGAGACGCTGTATAAGTTTATTGAAGAGTTGAAGTCTAGAGGGGTCAGTATTATTTATATTTCGCACCGTTTGGAAGAAATTATGGATATTTGCGATAGTGTTACTATTTTAAAGGACGGTACTTATATTGACACAAAACCGATAAAAGAAGTGACAAAGGATTCACTGATTACAATGATGGTTGGGCGTGAATTGTCGGATATTTATAATATTAAGAGACAAAAAATTGGAGAAGAAATTCTTCGAGTAGAGAATTTTAGCGATAGTACACATTTTCGTGATATAAGTTTCAATCTTCATGCAGGTGAAATTGTAGGGTTTGCTGGATTAGTAGGAGCTGGACGTAGTGAAGTGATGCGAGCACTGTGTGGAGTGGAAAAAAGACTGAGTGGTGAGGTTTATGTCAAAGGGAAAAAAGTAGATATTAAGGATTCTGCCTCAGCTTTAAAGCATGGAATCGGATTCTTGACGGAGGACAGACGCGCAGATGGTCTGGCACTTTCCCTTCCGATTAAAACAAACGTAAATATGAATTCTTATGAGATGATTAGCAAAGGCGGCGTGATTTCATTAAAGAAAGAAACGGAACGGGCAGAAAAATATTCCAAAGATGTTCGGGTGAAGACGCCAAGCGTGATGCAGCTGGCAGGTAACCTCTCGGGAGGCAATCAACAGAAGGTTGTTATCGCAAAGTTGCTGTGTAGAAATCCGGATGTGTTGATTTTTGATGAGCCTACGGTTGGTGTAGATGTGGGAGCTAAAGAAGAGATATATAAGATTATGGAAGAGTTGACTGCGCAAGGAAAGGGGATTATTCTGATTTCCTCTTATTTGCCGGAGGTCATGGGACTTTCAGACCGGCTGTTTGTTATGGCCCAGGGAAGAGTTACTGGAGAATTTGGTTATGGTGAAATCAAGGTGTTGAAAGAAGAAGATGTCTTGAAGAAAGCATCGTTCGAGGGCTAAGGAGGATTATTATGGAAAAGGCAAAAAAGATGAAAAAGGGAAGTATACTCCAGCAGACGGAATTTACACTGGGATTGATTATCGTAATTTTATTTATTGGTGCATCTGTGTTTACGGATAATTTCTGTACACTTTATAATGTAACAAACCTGATGAAACAATGTGCAATTATCGGAGTTATGGCAGCGGCACAGACAATGGTTATTATTACAAGTGGAATTGATATTAGTGGCGGTGCGATCACTGGATTATCTTGTATGGTACTTGCGTTGTTGCAAAGAGATACGAATATGAATATGTGGCTGACGTTGATTATTGCAGTTGTAATTGGAGTGGCTGTTGGTTTCTTGAATGGCGTTATCATCTATGATCTGAGGGTTCCACCAATGATTGCAACACTTGGCATGCAGACAATTGTTCGTGGATTTGTCAAAATTATTAGTAATGCACTTACAGTTACTGGGATTGATCAGAGGATTCTTGGTATGGGAAATACAAATGTTTTTGGTGTGCTCCCGGTTCTTGCCGTTATTTGGGCGGTGGTTGCAATTGTAATTTGGTTTATTTTAAAATATACAATTTTTGGCCGAAGTCTCTATGTAGTTGGCAGTGGCGTAGAAGTTGCAAGATTGAGTGGAATCAAAGTAAGAAAGATGTTCTATGCAACCTATGCAGGAGCAGGACTTCTCTACGGTATTGCAGGAATCATGCTTGCGGCTCGTGTACAGAGTGCCCTTCCAACAGGTGGTGAAGGATATGATATGAATGCGATTGCAGCTGCAGTAATCGGAGGTGCATCTCTGGCAGGTGGAAAAGGAACTATCACAGGCACCGTACTCGGTACAATTCTGATGGTACTAATTAATAATGCAGGAGTACAATTTGGTTTGAATACACATGTTCTTGAAATTACGAGCGGTGTTTTGATTATCTTTGCCGTAACAATGGATATGTTAAAGAATAGAAAAAAGGCATAAAAGGGGCGCAGCGTAAAAATGAATCGGGGGGATAATATGGTTAAAAATACTATCCCCCCGATTGAAAGTTATGAATGAGAGTGTAGTTGCAATTATAACGAAAAAAGTTGTATAATCAGGTTGGCGAAAAAATATATAATTGTCTGAATTGCGCGAAATATATAAAAAATAGAAAAAACGTTGACAATTACG
>JAHHTO010000164.1 GCA_020024595.1 Schaedlerella sp. | reverse complement strand
GTCACAAAATGATCGGAACGATAATAAAACTTTTTATTCTTTTTTAAAATCTTTAAAAAAGCAATACTTCCTGCAGTAAACAGCGCATATGTTCCAATAATAACAAGAATCACCGCAACAAAGAAATATCCCAGTGCTTTTAGCGGTGATTCCGTTATCAAAGCAATTCCGTATCCAATTGCAAGTGTCATTACACCTACCAATGTCAACAGCCATTTTGTCTTCGGCTCCCGTTCTCCTACATTGCCTCCATGAAGCAACTCAACCGGATCAGCCTTTCGTAGTTGGAATAGGTTAGAACACAATGTCACAAGAAACACACCACAGAATAAAAATAATGTACGCATGATGGATGATAACTCAATAGAAAAAGAGAGCGGCACTGAAAAATGTATCATTTTCAATAACACAAGAAACATTAACTTTCCAAGCAGAATTCCTAGCAAAAGTCCGATTCCAAGACTGACTGCCGCCGTCAGCAAAGTCTCCCACATCAGCATCTTCTTTAGATTTCGTTTATCCATTCCCAAAACCTGATAAACGCCAAACTCCTTTTTTCGTTGTTTCACCAGAAAACTATTCGTATAAAAAAGAAATATTGCCGAAAAAATTCCAGTAATCCCGGACGCCATGTTTAGAATCATCTTCATGTCATCTGCACCTAGCAACTCATTAATTCCATCATTTTTGCAGATTGCATCCATAGTATAAAACATCATAATCGTTAAAATACAAGTCAGTATATACGGAAAATAATTCTTTCGATTCTTTCCGATATTGGTCACAGCAAGTTTGGGATAAAACATTACCTCTCACCTCCTGTTGCCAACACAGTCAATGCTGTTGCAATCTTCTGATACATTTCTTCATTGGAAAGATTCCCTCTGTAAATCTGATGAAAAACTTCCCCATCTTTAATAAATAAAATACGGTTGGCACTGCTTGCTGCACGAACGCTGTGAGTTACCATTAAAATAGTCTGCCCCTCCCGGTTAATCTTCGTAAACAGTTCCATCAATCCATCTGCTGCACGGGAATCCAATGCACCAGTTGGTTCATCGGCAAGAATCAGCTGTGGCTTCGTGATCAACGCTCTTGCCACTGCAACGCGTTGTTTCTGTCCACCGGACACTTCATAAGGATATTTTTTCAAAAGATTGGTAATACCGAGTTGTTCTGCAATAGGCTGCAGACGGCTGCTCATCTCCGCATACTTCTTTCCCGCCAACACCAGAGGCAGATAAATATTATCCTCCAGAGAAAATGTGTCCAACAGATTAAAATCTTGAAATACAAATCCCAGATTCTGTCTTCTGAATGCCGCCATTTCCTTATCCTTGATCGTGGTTAAATCTCTTCCTTTCAGACATACCTTTCCGCTGGTCGGCTTATCCAATGCTGCCAATATATTGAGAAGTGTTGTTTTGCCTGAACCGGATTCTCCCATGATCGCCACATATTCTTTTGGTTCCACAGAAAAGGTGACATCTGAAAGAGCCTGTACCTGCTGCCCTCCCAATCGGGTTGTATAAATCTTCTTCACATTTCTTACATCTAATAATGACATTTTCTGTTTTCCTGCCTTTCTTTTTATTACAACTTTCTGTTTGTGTATTTATTATAATGTTTATACGGCAGGTGTTTCCATAACTTTAACTTTCATCTACATTACATTTCTGTAAGTTTATCAGTAGTCTGTATCAAGCGGCCGCCTCTTTAATTCCAAATAAATTCTGGTTCCCTTTCCCGTTTCTGATTCAACAGCAATTCCATGATTTAATTTATCGCAGACACTTTTGCACAAATACAGTCCGATTCCAGTAGACTTTTTTTCCTGACGCCCATTGTATCCGGTAAACCCTTTTTCAAAAATACGTGGCAAATCCTCTGTCTGAATACCAATTCCGGTATCTTCAATGACCAGACGTCCACATTCTCCTTCTTCCAAGTAAATGGCAATCGTCCCAGCCGGTGTATATTTCAAAGCATTAGACAAGAGTTGTTCGAATACAAAAACAAGCCACTTTTCATCTGTAAGCACCATTTCATCACAGACTTTATATTCCAATCGGATTTTCTTCATAATAAAAAGCGGGGAATACTTCTTTACTGCCTGACGTACAATTTTATCCAGCGAATACCACTGCAGCACCAGATCCGAAGACATATCTTCTTTTCTGAGATAACAAAGTACCATTTCTACATACTGCTCTATTTTAAAAAGTTCCATTTTCAAATTCCGCAAAAAAGCTTCCCGTTCCTGCATTTCAGTTTCTGCACATCTTCCATCTTCCGATTCCTGACTTTCCTCCGTCTGAATCAATAAGCGCATGGCAGCAATCGGTGTCTTGATCTGATGCACCCACAGGCCATAATAATCCAACATATCCTGACGCCCAATACGCATCTCTGATTCCATTTGTACTACATGTACCTGTTGCTTTTTCATCCGCTTTTGATACAACACTTCTATTGCATCTACCGCTTCGGGAAACTCTCTCACCTCATACGGAACAGTAGCAAGTGCCATCGAAAGTTGGTCATAATGTCGGCAGTAACGAACAAAGTCTATCAGCAAGACCAACAAAAAAAGAAAACCTGAAAGAATTACCGCATATCTTAGTCCATCTGTCCTCACATTGTATAAAAACAGAACTACCGAGAATATTCCTACACATCCCAGATATAATCCAATATATTTTGCTTCTTTCCAAAAATAACCTGTTACCAGTTTTCTCATTCGATCAGGTACCCAATTCCTTTCTTTGTCACAATATAGTCATGCACACCAATTCCCTCTAGTTTCTTGCGAAGCCTTGTCATATTAACGGTCAAAGTATTGTCATCAATAAATTCATCACTTTCCCACAATCTCTCCATGATCCGGTTACGCCGTACGATCTTCCCTGCATTTTCCATCATAAGCTGCAGAATCTTAAAATCATTTTTTGTCAAATCCAGCTTCTGTCCTTTATACACAACAGTAGCATCATTAAAATTTAACAGAACACCTTTGTATTCTATTTGATTCCGCTGCTCTGCAAATGAATAAGTTCTTCTCAAAAGTGCCTGAACTTTTGCCGTCAGCACATCCAAATCAAACGGCTTTTCCATAAAATCATCGGCTCCCATATTCATCGCCATTACAATATTCATGTTGTCACTGGCAGAAGACAGAAAAATAATTGGCACATTAGAGTACTTGCGTATCTGTGCACACCAGTGGAATCCATTATAAAACGGAAGCAGAATATCCATCAGCACAAGCTGTGGGCAAAAAGTCTCAAACTCTTCCTCTACCTTTTTAAAGTCCATAACACATCTGACTTCATAATCCCATTTTCCCAAATGTGTCTGAATTGCCCCTGCAATGGTATCATCATCTTCTATTATCAGAATCCGGTACATAAACTTCTCCTCTCCATCTTTTCCTCTCCTATCGTTTTATTTGTTATTATACTTGATACGAGGAATTTAGCAACTACATCAATCTTTCGTTTTCCTTAAAAATATATTCAAAATATAGATATTGACTTTTTATATTATATACTATATAATATGTTTAAATTATATATATAGTTTAAATCAATATATCGCTGCAGGAATTTTATCCTGTAACAAAAAGCAACCGAAAGCGATCTGGTGATATGTCAAGATGATTTTTGAAAAGATTTTGATATGTATTTCAGAGAAAAGGGTAACTTTAATAGACCTAAGAGAAAATAGTTCTTAAGCAAGGTGGATTTTATTCATTTGAAGTATCCAGCGATACGCCGGAGTACAGTTGGTTTTTGGCCAGCAATCCATAAACCAAACGAACGAATTTACGTGAAGTCAGCGCGAGTGCTCTTTTGTGTTGATGTTTCGGAACTTCGTTGTACTTCTTTCGATAGTACGCTCCGTATTCAACATTGTGTTTTCTCATACTGTTGGCAGCTTCGCCAAGATAGTATCTGAGATAACGGTTACCAGCTTTGGTCATAGGAGTATCTTCACCATCAAAATCACCGGATTGGTTAGAACGCCAACAAAGCCCCGCGTATTTAGCGAGAGCATCAGATGATGTAAAAGCAGATATATCACCAATTTCGGCAATAATGCCACCAGCGAAAACAGGTCCAATGCCATTAATGGATTGAAGAATAATAAAGGCATTGGGATTTAGTCCTTTGATTTCTCTTTCGATAGCTGTGTCAATTGCTTTGATTTCCTTCTTAAAGGTTTCAATACAGTTGAATGAACTTGCGATAGAAACATTAAGTGGCTCATACAAGGCTTTATCAAGACGATACGAGTCTCTGGCAGCTTTCCTTAAGAGTTCTGCAGTCTTGCTTATATCTTTAATGCGGTTGTGACTTTTATCCGCAAGGAAAGAAACAAGTTCTTCTTCAGAAGCTTCAATGATTTCTTCTGGAGAAAGGTATTCCGTAAGTACACTGGAAGAAGTTGCTCCATAGATATCGCAGAATGGCTGATTATCCTTATCAAGCATCTGAAGTTCACTGAATTTCAGATAAAGATTTGAAACCAGATATGTTTTTTCTCTTGTGATGCATTCAACCAAGTGTAAGCGATGTCTTGTAAGGCGTTTTAAAGCCAAAAACTGACTGCCACGCCACGGATCAGCCTCAATGTTACCGGCACGTGCGTAATCAGCAATGACGAATGCGTCAATAGGATCTGATTTGCCAAGTCCAATGTAAGATTTTTTGTAGTTGGCTGTACATTTAGGATTGAGGACAAAAACATATGGTTTAAAAGGCATCAATTCTTCGCAAGAAGAAAGATAGTTTGCGATATGTATGCTGTAAACAGAGGTGGACTCCAAAGCAGCAACAACAGTATTCAGGTCAGGGTGTGCCTTTAAACACTCTAAAATCTTCTGAGCCAGTTCTTCAGCTCCTGGCTGATTATTGGCAAAAGAAGAGTTGATATATTTATTTTTATAGAAATCCAAAGCACAAACATAGTTGGATTTCGAACTGACGTCAATACCGACGTAAAGCGTAGATAATGGGTTAATCTTAATCATGATATCACCGCCTTTCCGATTCTGTATTCTTGGAACCTGAAGATAAAGGTTGATCCTGGGAATCATATGCTGACCGAAACCTCGCGTAATAAGCATGCACCCTAGCAGCTCTTTTGCTGGTGCTATACGCTAGGGGATGAAACATCTGTGTAAGCGGAATGTGACATATGACTCGGGCTGCAGGCTTTCCAAAGCAGTCACCGGAAACCGGGCTGAAAGGAGTGAAAAGCAGTGCCTCTAGACATCAGACTCTGCTGATATCATACCACAGAATAACCTATTGATTAGTAACCAATGTAGATGAAATGGAAAGGGGTTATCCCAGGTGTCTCATGTCATCTATAAATCTATAGAAAGGAATAAGTGCATAACCATTCATTTCTATTGGCTATACACTTATTATACGAGGAGTG
>JAHHTO010000163.1 GCA_020024595.1 Schaedlerella sp. | reverse complement strand
GAACAGAGGAAAAGAATTCTACAACAGGGACAGAAGAGGGAGGAAAAGAACAATACAAAATTGCAATTGTAAAACAGATGGATCATGCGTCTTTGGATGAGATTGCATCCGCTGTTGCAGCAGAATTAGATGAAATTGAAAAAGAGAATGATGTTGAAATTGAATATGAAATTTATTCTGGACAGGGAGAACAGACAACCTTAAAACAGATTGGAGAACAGGCAGTGGCAGAAGGAGTCGATGTGATTATTCCGATTGCAACACTGGCGGCGCAGGTAATGGCTTCTAGCGTGAAAGATACGAATATCCCGATTGTATATGCAGCAGTTTCTGATCCAGAAGCAGCAGAACTTACCGGGATTGATTATATAACGGGAACAAGTGATGCACTAAATACAGAATTTATTTTTGATATGATGTTTAAGGAAAATCCAGATTTGAAAAAGGTTGGTCTTTTATATTCTTTATCAGAAGCAAATTCTGAAAAACCAATATCAGATGCAAAGAAATATTTGGACAAAGCAGGAATTCAATATGTGGAACAGACAGCTTCTACAAATGATGAGGTGATTGCTGCAGCATCTTCTCTGACGGCAGAGCATGTCGATGCAGTATTTACTCCCACTGATAATGTAATTATGTCAGCGGAACTGGCAATTTATAAACAGCTGGCAGAAGCAGGAATTCCTCACTATACCGGAGCAGACTCTTTTGTAAGAAATGGTGCATTTGTAACTTGTGGAGTTAATTATAGTGCTCTTGGAACACAAACAGCAGATCTCGCTTATGCAGCAGTTACAGAAGGTATGGATGATAAGGATGATTACTATCTGGTGGATGGAGGTATCATTACAATAAATACAGAAACAGCAGAAATACTTGGTATTGATTATTCTGTATTTAAAGAAATGGGGGAAATAGTTGAAGTTGAAATAACAGAAGAATAAAAGGAGGATATTCGGATGATCTACATTACACGGACTGCACTTGAATTGGGATTTTTATATGCGCTGGTTGCCATGGCATTGTTTTTAAGTTATCGAATCTTGGATATTGCGGATTTGACAACAGATGGAAGTTTTATACTTGGCTCAGCAGTGTCTGTGACTATGGCTGCTTCAGGGCATCCGTATCTTGCAATTATAGCAGCATTTGCTGCTGGGATATGTGCAGGTGGTGTAACTGCTTTTCTTCAGACAAAGCTTGGAGTTCCATCAATTTTGGCCGGGATTGTAACCAATACCGGTCTTTATACCATCAATCTTATGGTAATGGGATGGAGTTCCAATGTCAGTCTTTTAAAAACAGAAACAATATTTACGTTATTTGAAATGACAGGAATCGGCGGAAAATGGTCAGAAATCATACTTGCTTTTGGAGTAACTGCTTTGACTGGAATATTACTTTTTATGTTTTTGAAAACTCGTATGGGACTTTCTATAAGGGCTACAGGAAATAATATTACCATGGTCAGAGCATCATCTATTAATCCATCTCTTACAATTACAGTTGGATTGTGTATTGCAAACGGAATGACTGCACTTTCAGGAGCAATGGTAGGGCAGTATCAAAATGCAGCAGATATCAATGGAGGAACCGGAATTGTTGTGATAGGACTTGCATGTCTCATTATTGGTGAAACGGTTTTAGGACGTCGTACTGTTGCAAAAGGTGTTATAGCTGCAATTGTAGGTTCTTTAATTTATCGTGTTATTTATGCAGTTGTTCTCTATACAAAATTTGTTCCGGTGCAGGGATTAAAGCTGATTACGGCGATTGTAGTGGCTTTGGCAATTGCATTTCCAACCATTCAAAAAAAGGGGCAGTTTCAAAAAAGAAAATTTATGGCAATTCATAAAGGAGAAAGGTGAAATGTTAGAAATAAAAAATATTTACAAAACGTTCAACCCAGGAACTATAAATGCAAAAACAGCTCTCCGTGGATTGTCATTGAATTTAGAGGAGGGGGATTTTGTAACCATCATTGGCTCCAACGGTGCTGGAAAATCTACACTATTTCATGCAATTGCAGGTTCTTTTTATGTCGATGAAGGGGCAATTGAATTAGATGGAAAAGACGTCACATTTATGCCGGAGCATAGGAGAAGCCGGAGTATTGGAAGAATCTTTCAGGATCCCATGGGGGGGACTGCTCCCGGAATGACAATTGAAGAGAATCTGGCACTGGCTTATTTGAGAGCATCAAAAGGCGGTGGACCATTTCGTTGGATTACGAAGAGAGAAAAAGAATTTTTCCGTGAAAAAGTAAAAATGTTGAATATGGGACTTGAGGATCGGATGAATCAGCAGGTAGGCACACTTTCAGGTGGGCAAAGGCAGGCATTGACTCTTCTGATGGCAACGATCGTGACTCCGAAACTACTTCTTCTAGATGAGCATACTGCAGCATTGGATCCTGGAACAGCAGAACAAGTACTGAAATTGACACAAAACCTGGTAAAGAAAGATCGGATTCCATGTCTGATGATCACACACAATATGAGTCATGCACTGGAAATTGGAAATCGTACATTTATGATGGCAGATGGAAATATTGTACTTGATGTTAGAGATGAAGAAAAAAAACATCTTACTGTGGAAAATTTGCTTGCCAGATTTCGAGAAGGTACAGGGAGTGAGCTGGATTATGACAGGATTTTATTGTCCAAATAAATATGCGCCGAAATGAAAAGAGGATTTTAGTATTTTTCCGTAATATTTTCCATAAATTTTGAAGAAATATTTGAAACAGATGATAAAATAACATATAATTTGTTTATAAATATTAGATTAATGACAAAAAGTACTGTCCTGAGGAGAACAACTTTATGTACAGACAACAATAAACCTAAGAAATGGAATTAAAAAAGATGATATTGATTTGTGGTATCAGAACAGTGAAGAAGATGAGGAATCACAGGAGGGGTACGTGGCATGGAAAGCCGGGCATTTGAAATCCTAGGAATTGAAGCTACAAAAGAAAAACAAGAAATTAAAAGAGCATATACAGCATTGGTAAAAAAGTATCATCCAGAAGAAAATCCGGTGGAATGGACACAGATTCATGAAGCGTATGAAGCAGCAATGAAATATGCAGAATCTGATGAGAAAATCCATTCCGATGAGAATTATAAAGATATCTCCCAGCAGGTTCAAAATGAAGAAAATCAGGAAAAAGCTGAAAATGGAAAGATACTGGAAAAGCGGATGTATGAGCTGATGCAGATAAAGAATAAAAAGGCTTATACACAGTGGAAGAGTTTTTTTGATCATGAATTTACGGCTGATGCAGATATTTCTTCTATGCAAGTATTATTAGAGATTGTTCGTGCATATCCACTGCAGGGGGATGTCATACGTCTGATCGTGGATATCATGTCAGCACGTGCTCAGAAATATCATTCTTCGGAGAATGCTGATAAAGCTTTACTTGCATCAGAAATTGTCAAGTTTGCTCAGGCGCAAGTCCCTCAGCAAAATAACATCAATGTCGATTCGGTGGAAAAACGGATGGATAGAAAGAAAAGAATTTTTCCGGTAGGAATTCTTGTTGGAGCTATTTTACTGGTAGTTTTTGTTGTTGGAGGATTATTCAGTGCAATTTCTGGTTCAAGGCAAAAGGAAGCAATTAAACAGGCAGCTGCTTATCTGAATGAAAAATACGGTGATACCGGATATACAGCAGATGATCTGGAAGCTGATGAGGTCTATTTATATAGTGAATTTGAAGATAAAATAACGGCATACTGGATATCAGAAAAAAATTCGTATTCTCGGGTTATTTATGCAGTATCAGAAAAAGGAAAATCAAAATTTGACTGTTTTGATAACTTGCAGGAAAGAGAAATTAAACAGGCTTTACAAAATAAAATAAATAATGCGACCGGGCGTCAAGAAGGAAAATTATTCTGGAATTCATCGACAGGAAGTGGTGGAGTCATTGAGGACGGATATTTTCAGACAAAATTTGACGGAGACTTTGATGCATTTATGAAAAAAGAAGCAAAGGTCAGAACTTCAAGTGTTGGGATGAAGGTAAAGAGACTTCATGGAAGTGCGACAGCAAAAAATGGGAATTGTGACTATTATCTTCCAGATCCGATAATTGAAACTATAGCACAACGATTGATTATGGAAGAAGTACCGGAAGATGAAGAATTACAAGGAGTATTGGAGCAATGTGCAGAAGAATATGATATTCAACTTCGGGGAATTGTACTTCCAAAACTTTATTTTGATGCAAAGATGAAAAAGGTAGCATGGAATAGCGGAGAATTGCGTGCAGAGGAGTGTATTCATAGTGGTACTTGGATGGAGCCTCCGATTCCCTTTTTAATGATGACAGGGTGGTATGTTAATGTTCCTTCGGAAGATGCGAATCTTTTGAATATTGAGAATGGGATGTATTCAATGAAGCCTATTTTGGTTGAAAATGGAATTTATGTTACACAGAGTAAACTGGAGGAAGATTCAAGAATGTATTCGGCTTCTGCAATGAATCATCAATTTGCACAGACAGAGATTCCAAACTCTGTAAAATTAACAGATTCTCAGAAAAATAAGGCAGTTAGTCTCTCTTTTACCGGAGCCAAAGAGGGGTCAACAGATTTTACTCTGGCGATTGACAAAGCTGTATATGATATTGCAGATAGCGGATATCAAGTTTTTCTGACAAAAAAAAGTGAGGACAGAGAAGAAACAGAGGAATTGGATGTTTTTTCTTATGATAATGAATCTGCAAATATTAAATATCGAGATGTTATGGATGGAGAAGGGTATCTTTTTGTAAGATATCCCGTATTCTGGGATTGGGATGAACCGCATGTGATTACTATCGTGAATCCATAATTGGATTAGTGTCGGAGAAAAATTCAATACAAGAGAGGAAAAAAGAGTGAAAAGGATTCTATTGATGGTAGCAAGAAATCTATTATTAGTACCATATTTTTGGATTAAATTGTGTTATCATGCATCTCATGTGGATAAATATACAGAAGAGGAACATTTTAAATTATTGAAGTTTATAGATCGTCGAGCAAATATAGGTGGTAATGTAACAATTGATGCACATGGTCTGGAAAATATACCGAAAGAAGATGGATTTATCTTTTTCCCAAATCACCAGGGATTGTATGATACACTGGCGATTATGGAAGTGTGTCCAAGACCTTTTTCTGTTGTTGCAAAAAAGGAAGTGGCAAATGTTCCGTTTTTAAAACAGGTATTTGCTTGTGTGCGTGCATATATGCTAGATAGAGAAGATGTTCGTCAGGGACTGCAAGTGATTCTCAATGTAGCAAATGATGTAAAAGATGGAAGAGTATTTTTGATTTTTTCAGAAGGAACCAGATCAAAGAATGGAAATAAAGTTGGAGATTTTAAAGGTGGAAGCTTTAAGGCGGCGACAAAGGCAAAGTGTCCGATTGTTCCGGTAGCATTGGTTGAT
>JAHHTO010000162.1 GCA_020024595.1 Schaedlerella sp. | reverse complement strand
CTTTGCCTATTGTGATCACCCCGCTCCAAACGCAGAGGGGAAAACCTGCCGGGAAATCGGCGCAACAACCAGCTTCAAGGACAAAGTGAAAAACAACGAGGTCTGGCAGATTCATCAGCGAGCATACAAAAAATACTTTGCCCGCACTCGTAAGAAAAACATGAGCGTGACCGATTTTGAAAGCTGGTCACGGGACGCCGAGCAGCTTCGGGATGACGCACTGAAACGCTATGCCGCCGCAGGGACAGAGGATGAACGAAAAGAGATAGCAGAAACGCTGAGGGCAGAACTGAATCAACTATAAAAATAAAACAGCTACCGCGGGAGTAATTCCTGCAGCAGCTGTTTTGCATCACATACGAACCAAATGACAATCTATTTCATCTGTTTTTTGCGCCATGTCCTTCAATTTCAATCAGACCGTTTTCATTCATCTGACAAGCAATGAGATAGTCATAGGTCTTTTTCACATTCAGAAGCTCCTTCAAATTCTCATCCTTCATTTCACCATACTCTGTTAGATAGTTCAACATAATTTTCATCTGAAGTGTAATTTTCACCTCAACTACTGTCGATTGTGCTTCATCGGCTTGGATCAGTTCCTCTGCCGCATTCATATTGGAAGAGCAACATTCCTTGTTTTGAAAACATATAGATTGCCTAACTTTCAAACAATAGGCTGATTTAAACTTAGTATTACTGAGTTCGGTCTCGTTCTAATTTCTCTGCATCTACTAATTGAATTCCAGGTAAAGCTGCAAGGCACGAAAAACCACTGTACTTTTCTTGGCTATAGGAATTATATCTCTTGGCGCTCGCTGAAATGTACGCTTGTTTTCTTGCCCTAGTCACACCTACGTAGAACACTGATAATTCATCAATTATTGTGCTCTGGAACTGATTTTCTACAGGTGTAACCATTCTACATTTACATCTTTCAAACGAACTAAATTGCTGAGGGCATTCTTTGCATGTAAAGTAATTGGGAAAAATCCATCTTTCAATATCAGCTATAAATACATATTCCCATTCCAATCCTTTGGCTCCATGTATAGTGGATATAATTATATTTTCATCCACATATTCCATCGCTTGCTTTAATTGCCTGTTTTCAAAAATATCCAAAATTAAAGCATACTTATCTTCTGAAGTCAAAGATACATAATCTGTCGAAACTTTTTTGATTAGCGCATCCAGCAACGACAACAAGGATGTGGTTATTTTAGCAGAGGCATCAGTATATTCATTCTTGATGTTTTCAACGAATAATTCCAAAGAGCGAGATCCCAGATTTCTGCTTTTTCCAAAACGCCGAACGAACATATTCTGGCAGGTAATGTGGAAGTCAATGTAATCCTGATCTTCGTCTGTAAACATTCCATAGAAATAAGGGATATTTTGAGCCGATAGAGCATTCTCTATTACTTCGGAGTTTTTATTGCGCCCTCTGCATAATATTGCAATTCTACAGTTAGGTTCATTCTTCTGAAGTTTCGTAACTTTAGATGCAATAAGGGTCGCTTCATCTTCTTGCGTGCCACCATAGAAAGCAGGCAATTTTGCTATTCTTCCTTCTGGCTGAAATTCGAAGCACCTTTCAGCATTTGCTCGAATGTTGGCATCAAGCTTTAGCATCTCTTGATTTGCTCTGAAACGATAATTCTTCGACAATGAAATTGGCTGCATACCATATTTCTCCGCAGCAATAGACATGATATTAGGCAAGGCCCCAATAAATCCATATATTCTCTGCAAAGGATCTCCAAGAAAAAGCAGCTGGCTTTTAGGAGAAATCAGCTGTTCCAATAAGTTCCATGCAATGCTATTTGTATCCTGAAATTCATCCACAATCAGCAGTGGATAATAGTTTTGATAGAACTTTTGAACTTCTCGGAATGAAGAAAACAGAGAAATAGTCAGTAAAATAATTGCATTATGGGTAATGTACTCCAACGGAATCATCTTTTGTATTATCAGTTGATTGTACTGCTCGATTGTCTCTTTGTTGGGAAACTCACCAGCTTTTATAATACTGTCCATCTGCTCCAGAATATTTAATTCATCTTCAGATAGTAATGTGCTAATCTCAGAATATTTTCTCACATCAGCATCGCCTATTGCCTTAATTGAATTAATATCCTTACGTAAAAAATCAGTTATTAAATATCCGTACTTTTTCAAAACACCTTTGCAAAATCCGTGATAGTTCGTAACTGTTACCTTATCATTTACCAAAGTTGGATTGTTAGGAGTTCCCATTAACTCTGGCAATTTTTCAGCAATTTCACGTTTCACCTTTAGCGCCGCATTCACGCTGAATGTAAGTCCTAATACTCTCTTTGGGTTTGGAATTTGACCCGATGCGAATAAATATGCTATTCGGCTAATCATTGTTGTTGTCTTTCCGTATCCTGCTGGCGCTTCAACAATTACCTTAGGTGCATCTGTGAAGATAATACTTAGCTGCTGTTCATCTCCTTCGTGCTGTTGGACAAGCATCTCCTTTAATTTCTCAATATCAGACATTTACAGCTACCTCCTGCGCTTTAATGATCGCAGTTGCATAGCATTCAGGGATTAGCTCTTTGGGTAGCAGATTCCCTATGATTCGGCCAAGAAGAATGCCCTTTTTAACCATATACCATGTTGAATACATATTACAAAAATCTACCTCATCCTCTGCTGAGACCTCTGCTAACTTCTTGGGGGTGTAGGTCGAAACATCAACGCCCATTTTCTTAAAGTATTTTCTGACAAAATCTTGGTCAAGTACGATGTTCTCGCCATTACTGTCCATTTCTTGGACAATTTTTCTCACAAGGGTTGTTTTGTCATGGTTGATTAAATTCCTGACTATTTCAATTTCGAAACACAGCTCATTAGTGAAAAATTCTCGTTTGCCAGGTATCTGACCTTGTTTTACATCTCCATCATAGATTGCGATGCTGGGTATGTTGAACGCTTCCAAAAGTCTCCTCAGAGGCTTTATTGAATTCTCACCACGTGCATTTATGACACTTATTGCGTGTTCGTCCAGTGAAATTCCAAGTTTATTGGCAAATTCAGTAATACAACCATACTCAGTTTCACCTTCAATCAAGATTACGCAATGTGCATAAAAGGCTTCCTTAATCTCAGGGAAATGCATCAGAAGATGCTTTTCATTCATATCCGTAAGCCGTAATTGAGAGCCACTAATGATTTTGGTTTTATCTCCAGCCTTATAGAAACGAACCAAGTTGCGGTAATCATCTATCAAAATGTCAGTCGAATGTGTAACAATTAGAAGTTGTCCATCGATACCGTCAATTCCAAAACACATCTTCAATAATTCCTTAAACTCATCATCTTTGTTACAAAGTATGCGCTTGTAATATGCAATAAGAGACCTCTGAAGAAACGGATGAAGATGAACTTCAGGTTCATCAATAGATAACACCAAGGGGAGAATCTTTTTGCCTTTCTCATTCATATAGAGTTGCTCCTCAAAGGAGACCGCCTTACTTTTGTATATCTCCATGATTTGACAAAGGATATTGATTGACGCCATTGCCATAAATTGAACACCACTGCCTGTACTATCTATTTTTCTTTCGCCATCAGACAGATAGAACAGCTTGGAAAGCATTTCGGACGAGTCATCAGATATTGTTGCCCGGATATCATAATCACTAAAACTACGTATTTTAGCCAAGTGTTCATTAATGAAGGTTGTTAAAGCACCCACCTTTTCTGCATTTAGAAAATTAACATTTTCTTCTTCATCGATATAGCGGGTAATAATGCTGTTTACAATTAAACCAGCACCTTTTGCTGTATCCAATCTCAACACTTTTCCGGGAACAGCATTTGTATCGTATTTCAAAAAGTGAATCTTCTTGAGTTGTCTGCTCTGAACACTTTCTCCTGTATCGCTGGAAACAATAGTCGGATGAGCCTCATCAATACGTTGTGTGTAGCTGATTGTCAAAAGAGTTGAATCCTCTGGAGAGAAGTTATCCCCGAAAAAGCCCTGCTCTTCAGGAAATAACTTCAGTGTAAGCGTAATTTCGATAGGCTTGTCTGGCGTGCTGAAATCAGTTTCCTCAAAGCTCTTGGCGTTACATACCGATCCCAACAAGTCTAAGAAATTACTTTTGCCCAGATTATTTTCTCCGATGATATAGTTGGATTCCGGGTGAAAATCCACTGAAATATCATCTATATTTCGATAGTTAGAAATATGAATATGAGAAAGCTTCATTACACCATCACCTTTTTCGATTTTATTAAAACTCTAAGTCATCAAATGTGGAGTTGTCCGAACTCGTTTCATCAATCGCTCTGATAAAAGAGGCAATTGAACTAACCGCGATTAAGCAAATCTGAGCATCACGCTTTGTTGCATTGCGGTCATGCGTCAGTTGGTTGCCAAGATCAACTGCGGATTTAGCCCATTTCTTGGCTTTATTAGAGGAATCTTTGAGTTCGTATTGAAGATAAGCTTCCAGCATTCGTTTTGCATCTGTGGGGCTCGCCTCCACGCCATCAAGTGTCTTATGCCTGGAAGAATCAAATACCTGTTGAGCAATGGTAATTAAAGTTTCTCGTCCAAGCATTCCAACAGCCTGAAATTTTTCTTCGGTATCCGCCACTTCCAAACGCATTTTCATTTCTTCAATTGAACGATCCACACGTTCCCAGCCTGTAGGAATATGCTCTTCAATATAAATCGGGCCACTGGAAAATTGAGGAAATCTTTCAAACAAACGCTTTTTCACTTCTTGCGCTTGTGCGTTCTCTTGAAAAAGCGGAAGTTCACACAGTTCTTTGATAATCGTGAACTGCTGTCGTCCATTAAATGCCATGAGATTCTTATAGAGGGCTGTCCTTTTATTGGGAACGATATTGCCAAATTGCCCGAAATCAGAACTTGTGATTGGGATATCCACATTAAAATCAACAGCATATCCATTACAATGCGTGACAATCTGTCCACCGGACAACCCTGTGTTCGTTTCGCCCAATATATCTGTTGCATACCGTATAAAAGCTGCATCAATTTTGTCCTTGTGCATATTTCACCTCATTCTACCGTAGCCTGACCGTTCATGAGCATAGGGGACAGCCAGTCATGGAGTTTTGTCAGTTCTCGGTTTTCCGTTTCCACTTTTCCTATGAGCTCGCAATTACTTTTGATTTAATCTGCGAACTCATTTATAATGCCTTTATCAGGGAGCACCATAGAAAAATTAGAGAGTGTATCCTTGAAAACTTCCCTTAAATGTTGTTACTGTTCCTTGCTGCTCGAGTGCAGAAATATTTCTCTACAAAAGATAATAGATGTAAAACTCGCTGTATCTTTACACAAGAGTTTTCATTATGGATTACACGAATCTTCTCCTTTAGCTGGAACAATTTCCATAATATCTCCCACATCGCAATGCAGAGCAGTGCAGATTTTTACCAGTGTTTCTGTCGAGACATTTTCATTACGCCCCAGCTTTGCA
>JAHHTO010000161.1 GCA_020024595.1 Schaedlerella sp. | reverse complement strand
AGGACTATAACAAAGATTTCGGCAAATATGCAGAGTATTACACGCCCCATACCATCGCAGAAATCATTGCTCGGATTCTGGTGCAGGGCGATGTCCAAAATGTAACCGTTTATGACCCGGCTGCTGGTTCCGGTACGCTGGTGTTGGCACTGGCGCACCAGATCGGTGAGGAAAACTGCACCATTTACACACAGGATATTTCCTCCAAGTCCAACGAGTTTCTGCGGCTGAACTTGATTTTGAATAACCTTGTCCACTCTTTGGGCAATGTGGTGCATGACGATACCTTGATGCATCCCCGGCATTTGAATCGCCAGAAAAACGATTTGGCAAGGTTTGACTACATCGTCAGCAATCCGCCGTTCAATGTTGATTTCAGCGATAATCGAGATACATTGGCAGGCGAAAATCATCACAAGCGATTCTTTGCAGGGGTGCCAAACATTCCCAACAAGGATAAGGACAAGATGGCTGTGTACCTGATGTTCATTCAGCACATTCTGTTCTCTATGGAAGATAAGGGCAAGGCAGCCATTGTAGTGCCGACTGGATTCTTGACAGCAAGTAAGCGATCTAACGGCATTGGGTATACCTTGCATGAGTATATTGTCAATAACAGATGGCTGCGTGGTGTAATCTCGATGCCTCCTAATATTTTTGCAACCACCGGCACCAATGTTTCCATCCTGTTTTTGGATAAAGAGAATACGGACGGCAAGGTCATGCTGATGGATGCCTCCAAACTGGGCACCAAGGAAAAGGTGGACGGCAAGAATCAGAGAACGGTTCTGAGCGAGGAAGAAATCGAACGCATCGTGAACACTTTCAACGCTGGAGAATCCGTAGACGACTTTTGTGTAGTGGTCAGTTATGAAGATATTGAACAGAAGAAGTTGTCTTTCTCTGCCGGTCAGTACTTTGAAGGAAAGATAGAATATTCGGATTTGACTCCAGAAGAATTTCAGGTCAAGATGGGGAATTTCAAAAACAGTCTGTCTGCCCTGTTTGCGGAATCAAAGAACATCGAAGCAGATATTTTGAATACATTGGAGACAATGTCATATGATTTATAATTTGACCAAATATAACAAGGCTTGGAGTACAAAAAAATTAAAAGACTTAGGGCAATTTTCAAGGGGAAAATCTAAACATCGCCCCAGAAATGACCCTAAACTATTTGAAGGAGGAGTATATCCTCTGGTTCAAACTGGCGATATCAAGGCATCTGTACTTCATGTGTCGCATCATGAGCAAACATATAACGAATTTGGATTAGCTCAGAGTAAGCTATGGCCTGCAGGAACCTTGTGTATCACAATTGCTGCCAATATAGCAGAAACGGGAGTCCTTTCGTATCCTATGTGTTTTCCTGATAGCATAGTTGGATTTACTGCGGATTTATCGCAGACTTCTGAATTGTTCATGCACTATATTTTCACATATATCCGTCAATCAATTCAAAATTCTGCTTCTGGTAGTATTCAAGACAATATCAACATCGACTATCTTAGTTCTTTAGATTTCAAGATTCCCGAAAAAAACTATCAAGACAGAATCGTTTCCTTGCTGTCCGGGATTGATAAAAAAATAGAGTTAAATTCACGAATTTGCTCTGAGCTGAAATCTATGGCAAAAACGCTTTACGACTACTGGTTTGTGCAGTTTGATTTCCCAGATGAAAACGGCAAGCCCTACCGCACCTCCGGCGGCGAAATGATCTGGAATGACCAGCTGAAGCGTGAAATCCCAAAGGGGTGGGAAACTGGAACAGTTGATACAATATTGAAGATTGACAATAAATCAGTTGATCCTCAAAAATTGGGCTCTAATATTATGGAGCATTATAGCATTCCGGCGTTTGATGAAGGGCAAATGCCAGCATATGAAGCTGCAAACTCCATAGAAAGTGGAAAATATGTGGTTTATCCGGATTGTATTCTCACCTCTAAGTTAAATCCTCAGTTTAAACGCCTGTGGGATCCGTTTTGTGATACAAATAACGCTATTTGTTCCACTGAATTTATCGTATATCGGCCGAGAAATACTTGGAGCAGACCATATTGCTATGCAATTCTAAACTCAGATGAATTTTATTGTCATATGGTAGGAAAAGCTATTTCATCAACAGGTAGCCGCAAGAGAATACAGCCTGATGTCAGTGCATCATTTCCTATTCCGATCGCTGATGAGGCTACAATAAAGCGCTTCAATGCGATATATGGGCCTATCATGGAGAATCAGAAAGAGCTTAGAAAAGAAAACCGTGAACTGACAAAACTCCGTGACTGGCTTCTGCCCATGCTCATGAACGGCCAAGCCACGGTGGAATGAGGTAGAATGATGGGAAGTTTAGTTTTGGATCTTCAGCAAGAAGTGCTGAAACCTGATTGTGATATCCTAAACGCTTTGCGAAAGGCACATTTGATTGCTGCCAAATTAAAGTTAACAGAGTTCGATTCTTGGATTCAAAGAGAATTAAACGGATACAAACATACGCAAAGAAATGATATACCCGAATACCGAAATGTAAAAGGAACACTTAAAGCATTCAATCCTTATCATGGATGGATTCCTGCACAATGTCTTGATGATGAATACGAACAGATGATATGTGAACAAAAGATGTGGCAGCCAATTGGAGAATTACAAGAATTGTATAATCAAAGCTCTGGAAGTTCATTTATCTACCAATTTCCAGCAGGGCAAATGGAAGCACTGTCATCTATATTTGATACACCAATCCCAATGCAATTTGCTTTGCATATTAGCTCACATTTGTTAAAATCCATTATTGAAAAAGTAAAAAATTGTATCTTAGAGTGGACAATAAAACTAGAAAATGAAGGAATTTTAGGTGAAGGTATGCGTTTTAGTCAGGAGGAAACTACCATAGCAAAAACTGTCCCACAACAGATTAACAATTACTATGGTCCCGTAGTTAATGGAAATGTAAAGCAGTCTCAGATTGTTTCTGGAAATCATAATACGATTTCGTTTAGTTATGAGCAGACAAATGAGTTGTTGAAGAATGTCAAAGAAGCTATCAAGTCGGAACAGCTTTCCAGAGAAGATCGAGAAACGGCAGAAGAATTGATTGAGGATGCTGAGGCGAAGATTGCCTCTAAGAAGAAGTTGGGAATCATCAGAGCGGCTCTGACAGGACTTAAAGATTTCCTGATTGGTGCCGGTGCCAATGTCGCTGGTGGACTAATTATACAATACTTATCACAAATCATTGTCTAATGTATCGCAGAACCGACTTTTGCTGTATACATTAGCGTACCGATCATAATGGATGAGGTGAAAAAATGATTTGCTTTAATCAAAACTTAGAAAGTATCGCTCGTACGATTTTATCCGCACAAAGCACCGCTGATGAACTCAGTTCGGCTAACGATATCTTGATGGCTGAAAATATGCTATCAGCACTGAACCAACAACCGATGTCGGCCGAACAATATTTCGAACTGCATCAGAAAGCGGTCAAATTGAATCAAACCTTACGACAAAAATACCCTCTGATCAATGAGCTTCAGTCTGTTGCAAACCGCTTGGGTGAAATGTCACCGAATCGCAATAATTATGCGCCAAACAAGGCAGATGATATACAGCACCATTTGCGTATGGATGTGCGTGGTATTCTCACTACTGTCCTCATCAAACACAAAGTAGTGGAAGAAGTCAAAGATGTTTTAGAGGATGTATAATGAATTTGAATTCGTCGAGTTATCTCGGCACATAGTATTAGAATTATGAAATCCACTGAATTCAGCTACTTGCTTCTTTGTGGATGAAGCAGGCAGAATAAAATATCAAGCAACACACTTAAAGATAAAAAAATACTGTGGCTTCCCCTTCCGTTGTTGTTAAATGGCGAAGTCACTGTAAACTGAGGTGAATACTGATGGCAAAAATAGAAACGCTGTCTGCATACAAATGTACATTTAGTTATTTACAAAGAAATAATCCTCTCAAGGAACAATTGCAAGAAAAGATAAAAGAAGGGCTTGCACCTGAATATTCATTCTCCGACTTTATAGAAGACTTTAGTAAAGCCACTTCCGATATGGCTATCGGAGAACATTCCGAAAGGGCAATCTTGCTGCCTGAAGAAAATATTTACTCTCGCACAACTGAAAATGGTATTAATAAATGGAGAATCGTTCCCTATGCTGGAAAGCAGGGAAAACCATTTCGAGTTGTTAAAACAAGTACTGGCAAAAAATATGATTTTGCCTCTGACGGTGCAGCACTTTACCAACATAATATCTTTATCTATGAAAATGAAGATTCGGCAATCGCCGTTTTTCATCGCCAAAGTGGATCTGGATGCAAAAGTGTGTTTTTGGAAGTTGCTAATAAAATGCTAAAGGAAAAAGGCATAAAATTGGATATGGAATTATATATTCCGTTCCTTCCGACAGACACAAATATTACTCCCACCAAACTTCAACTACAGTATGTTCGCAACATAGAATCCACAGATATTGCAGAGAATGTACATAGGAGGGAAAAGCGTGAAGTGATACAGGATTTAGGGCTTAATCTTGCGTCACAAGAAAATAGACGAATCAAAGATATCATCTGCAATTTGCAGATGGGTAAAATCGACCAGAAGGTCGCCTTTGCCCGCATTAAAAACGAGTGTCCTAATGCTGAGAACTATAATGATGCGGAAATTATCCTTCGCATTGGGAAACGATCACAAAAAGTTCGGTGGAATGACCTTGATTCTGTTGTAGGCAATTATGACATTACAGAGCGCTTGCACAAAGAATTTCACCAAACGAAGGACTTTATCAAGGCATTAACAACACTGACGGATGAATATTATGACAGTATCATAGCGGAGGAGAATGAGAATGCTGGATAAGAATATCTGGATTTTGATTGCAACTGCTATTCTGTGTGTTATGCTGTTTGGAAACAGAAAAGTTTGGCTTTGGGCTGTTCTGAAAGAACAACTGGCAGTTTTCAAAAACGCGAAAAAGAAGAGATTTTCACCGTGGGACTGCATTTGCTTTTTCATTTTTCCGGCTATTCTGTCATGGGTTTTGGTTTACCGGCTAGATGTAGTCATAAGCAAGACTCTGGCAGAATTGCTGACCACGGTGTTTTCAATCGTTTTCACAGTCCTATTTGGGTTTGCTGCTATTCTAGTTAGCAAAATTGATAGTCCAAACAAAATTGAAAAGCAGGTTACTCAGGA
The DNA here is from genome assembly GCA_020024595.1 of Schaedlerella sp. GTDB lineage: Bacteria > Bacillota > Clostridia > Lachnospirales > Lachnospiraceae > Schaedlerella. The sequence goes on along the minus strand of JAHHTO010000161.1, from coordinate 312 downwards.
AACTTTTGTATCGATTGTTTCAGCAACGCTGTTATCTTTAATTGCAGCTGTCTTATCAATTATTCTTACATCGTTAAATTTCAAAACAGCCTTGGAAGTTATATCTATAGGCATTTTTTCTTTTGCCTTGATTATTATCATGCTGCTGCTTCTGATCACAAAAAGAATTTTTTTCCTGTATATAGATTATAAAAATTGACAACAAGCAAACGGCACAAATTGTCAATGACATTTTGCGCGAGTAAATGAATCCAAATTTCTAAAGAAGGGAGCGTGTTTGTTTGAATCCCAACACAGACCTGATTATGTACA
>JAHHTO010000160.1 GCA_020024595.1 Schaedlerella sp. | reverse complement strand
AGTTTTCAGAAAAATTTAATTGATACATTGGAGATCTGGGATATGCAATTGGCAGAGCATGGAACAAAATTCATTGAGCGGAGACATAAAGTCAAAAAGGAAGTTAATGAAATAATTTCTAACATTCATTATAAATTAACAGGTGGAAAAGAGCGTATTTCTTTATCTTATGAGTCATCAATTGGAAATCAAAATTTTTCTGACACTTTGAAAAAAAACAGAGAAAAGGATATTCGATTTAAAAGTACATCTGCAGGGCCACACAGAGATGATTTATGTTTTCGTGCAGGCAGTCTGGATATTCGGAAGTTTGGCTCTCAGGGACAGCAGAGGACCGCAGCATTATCTTTAAAACTTTCGGAAATCGAATTGGTCAGAAAGTTGATACACGATACCCCAATTTTGCTTCTGGATGATGTTTTGTCGGAGCTAGATAAACATCGGCAGAATTATTTATTGGACAGTATTTATGATATTCAAACAGTAATTACCTGTACGGGATTGGATGAGTTTGTAAATCATAGGTTTTCTATTAATAAAATTTTTCATGTGAAACATGGAAATGTAGCAAAAGAAAATTAGGAGGTTTTTAGATGGGTGCAGCAAACACAGAATTTGACGCTGAATATGGAGCAGACCAGATTCAGATTTTGGAAGGATTAGAGGCGGTTCGAAAAAGACCGGGTATGTACATTGGAAGTACATCTTCAAGAGGACTTCACCATCTCGTATATGAGATTGTGGATAATTCTGTGGATGAGGCGCTTGCAGGATACTGCGATACAATCAGAGTGATCATTAACAAAGGAAATACAATTACAGTCGTAGATAATGGGCGAGGTATTCCGGTGGGAATCAATCACAAAACAGGACTTCCTGCAGTAGAAGTTGTATTTACTGTATTACATGCAGGTGGTAAATTTGGTGGTGGAGGATATAAGGTATCCGGTGGACTTCATGGTGTAGGAGCCTCTGTTGTAAATGCACTGTCTGAGTGGCTGGAAGTAGAAATTTGCAATGAAGGAAAGATTTATAAGCAGCGCTATGAAAGAGGAAAGGTTGTTTATAAACTGAAAGTAGTCGGAGAATGTGAACCAGGTAAAACAGGAACAAAAGTCAATTTTAAACCAGACGGTGAAATCTTTGAAGAATTGGTTTTTGATTATAGTATTCTAAAACAAAGACTTCGTGAGATGGCATTTCTTACCAAAGGACTTCGTATTATTTTGACAGATGAAAGAGAAGAAGAACCGGTTGAGCGTATGTTCCATTATGAAGGCGGTATCAAAGAGTTTGTTACTTATCTGAATAAGAGCAAAACACCTCTTTATGAACAAATTATTTACTGTGAAGGAATGAAAGATGGTGTCAGTGTAGAAGTTGCTATGCAACACAATGACTCATATAGTGATAATACGTACGGGTTTGTCAATAACATTACAACACCGGAAGGTGGAACCCATATCGTAGGATTTCGTAATGCATTAACAAAGACATTTAATGATTACGCAAGAAAAAATAAACTTTTAAAAGACAGTGAACCGAATCTTTCCGGTGAAGATATCCGTGAGGGACTAACTGCGATTATCAGTGTAAAATTAGAAGAGCCACAGTTTGAAGGACAAACAAAACAAAAGCTTGGAAACAGTGAAGCAAGAGGTGCAGTTGATAATATTGTCAGCAGTCAGTTAGAAATATTTTTAGAGCAGAATCCAAATGTAGCAAAGATGACAGTTGAGAAATCTGTCATGGCACAGCGTGCGAGAGAGGCTGCAAGAAAAGCAAGAGATCTGACAAGAAGAAAGTCTGCACTTGAGGGAATGTCACTTCCTGGAAAACTGGCAGATTGTTCCGATAAAGATCCTTCTAATTGTGAAATCTATATTGTAGAGGGAGATTCTGCGGGAGGCTCTGCAAAGACTGCTCGAGATCGTGCAACACAGGCCATCCTTCCTCTTCGTGGAAAGATATTGAACGTTGAGAAGGCAAGGTTGGATAAAATTTATGCAAATGCAGAAATAAAAGCGATGATTACTGCATTTGGAACAGGAATCCATGATGATTTTGATATTAGTAAGCTGAGATATCATAAGATTATCATTATGACAGATGCTGATGTAGATGGTGCACATATCAGTACATTATTGTTAACATTTTTATATCGGTTTATGCCAGAACTTATCAAACAGGGATATGTATATCTGGCACAGCCACCGTTGTATAAGTTAGAGAAAAATAAAAAAGTATGGTATGCATATAGCGATGAAGAATTGAATGAGATTCTGGTTGAAGTTGGAAGAGACGGTAATAACAAGATTCAGCGTTATAAAGGTCTTGGAGAAATGGATGCAGAGCAGCTTTGGGAAACAACGATGGATCCAGAACATCGAGTGCTGTTGAAAGTCATCATGGATGATGAAACTTCTTCTGAACTGGATTTGACTTTTACTACACTGATGGGAGATAAAGTAGAGCCAAGACGTGAATTCATCGAAGAAAATGCAAAATTTGTTGAAAACCTGGATATCTAGCAGTTCCAGTGACAATTTATGGATTGCGCTGGATTGTTTAAACATCAATCGAAATCAACAATAATGAAGGAGATAAAGAATGGAAGATAATATTTTTGATAAAGTCCATGAAGTTGATTTGAAAAAAACAATGGAAAAATCATACATTGACTATGCCATGAGTGTCATCGCATCTCGTGCGCTTCCTGATGTGAGAGACGGACTGAAACCGGTACAGAGAAGAATTCTCTATTCTATGATCGAGTTGAATAATGGTCCGGATAAGCCGCATCGTAAATGTGCTCGTATCGTCGGTGATACGATGGGAAAATATCATCCGCATGGGGATAGTTCTATTTACGGAGCGTTGGTGAATCTGGCACAGGATTGGTCTACCAGATATCCGCTTGTAGATGGACACGGCAATTTTGGCTCTGTAGATGGAGACGGTGCAGCTGCAATGCGATATACAGAGGCACGTCTCAGCAAAATATCTATGGAGATGACTGCAGATATCAATAAAGATACGGTAGATTTTGCTCCAAACTTTGATGAAACGGAAAAAGAACCGACCGTACTTCCATCGAGATTTCCAAACCTTCTTGTGAATGGTACTTCCGGTATTGCAGTTGGTATGGCAACGAATATTCCACCACATAATTTGCGTGAAGTAATCGGTGCAGTGGTTAAAATTATTGATGATCAGATTGAAGAAAATGGTGAGACAACGATTGAGGATATTCTAAATATTATAAAGGGACCTGATTTTCCGACAGGTGCAGAAATACTCGGTACAAAAGGAATTGAAGAGTCCTATCGGACAGGACGGGGGAAAATCAGAGTTCGTGCAGTTTCAAATATTGAACCGATGCAGAACGGCAAAAATCGAATTGTTGTAACAGAACTTCCATACATGGTAAATAAAGCCCGTTTGATTGAAAAAATTGCAGAGTTAGTAAGAGACAAAAAAATCGATGGGATCACAGACTTAAGTGACCAGTCAAACCGAGAAGGCATGAGAATCTGCATTGAACTTCGGCGTGATGTAAATCCGAATATCATATTAAATCAGCTTTATAAGCATACACAACTTCAGGACACCTTTGGTGTGATCATGCTTGCTTTGGTCAATAATGAGCCAAAGGTCATGAATATTCTGGATATGCTCAATTATTACTTGAAACATCAAGAAGAAGTTGTAACGAGAAGAACTAAATATGAGTTAAACAAAGCAGAAGAGCGTGCTCATATTTTGAAGGGATTACTTATTGCACTGGATCATATTGATGAAGTAATTAAGATTATCCGTGGTTCCAGAAGTGTACAGATTGCAAAAGAAGAATTAATGAACCGTTTTGAACTGAGTGAAGTACAGGCACAGGCAATTGTTGATATGCGTCTGCGTGCACTTACCGGTCTGGAGCGGGAAAAACTGGAAGCAGAGTATGCAGAACTTATGAAAAAAATCGATGAGTTGAAAGCAATTCTGGCTGATCGTAAACTGCTTCTTGGTGTGATCAAAAAAGAAATTTTGATTATTTCTGAAAAATACGGAGATGAGAGAAGAACCAGTATCGGATTTGACGAATTTGATATTAGCATGGAAGATATGATTCCAAAACAAGATGTTGTAATCACGATGACAAAGCTTGGATATATTAAGCGTATGACTGTTGATACATTTAAGAGTCAGAATCGTGGAGGTAAAGGAATCAAGGGAATGCAGAAACTGGATGATGATTATATTCAGGAACTGTTTATGACATCGACTCATGATTATATTATGTTCTTTACAAATACAGGCCGTGTCTATAGATTGAAAGGTTATGAGATTCCAGAAGCGGGAAGAACGTCCAGAGGAACTGCGATCATCAATATGCTTCAGCTTATGCCGGAAGAAAAGATTACGGCAATGATCCCGATTAAAGTTTATGATGATGATCAGTATTTGTTTATGGCAACGGAGCAGGGGCTGGTGAAGAAAACACCGCTTCGTGAATATGTCAATGTACGTAAAAAAGGACTGGCTGCGATTACTCTTCGTGATGATGATCAGTTAATTGAAGTGAAAATCACAGATAATGAAAAAGATATTATTCTTGTGACGAAGTATGGACAGTGTATCCGATTTGATGAAAGGGATGTACGTTCTACCGGAAGAACTTCTATGGGAGTCCGAGGTATCAATCTGACAGACCGTGATGTAGTGGTTGGTATGCAGGTTCATACACAGGGTGAGTGTCTGTTGGTTGTATCCGAAAATGGTATGGGAAAACGTACTGCAATGGGAGAATTTACAAATCAGAACCGTGGCGGTAAAGGTGTGAAGTGTTATAAGATTACTGAGAAGACCGGAAATGTAGTTGGAATGAAAGCAGTCAATGAAGATGATGAAATCATGATGATCAACAGTGAAGGTATTATTATCCGAATGGCTTGTGAAAGTATTTCTAAACTGGGAAGAATTACCTCTGGTGTAAAACTGATCAATCTTAAGGACGAAGAAACCGTTGTAAGTATTGCAAAGGTAAGAAAGACATCAGATGATATTGAGGAAGATGATACAGTTTCAGAAGAGGATAAACAACATGAAGCTGAAATAACTTCTGATGGAATAGACAATAAAGAATAAAAAATGATTGACAAAATTACTCTTTCATAGTAAAGTGATAAAAACCGTTGAGAAAGAAGAGTAGGCTTTAAACAAAATCACAGAGAACAGCAGGTGGTGGGATTGCTGTATGGAGATTATTGCTGAATGGACTTTTGAGGGCAGCCTGAAATCAAATGGAGAGTAGGCGCTGACGGGAACCAAACCTGTTATAAATGAGGAACGTATGACTGTACGTGGAAAGTGGACTTTATGTCAATTTGAGTGGTACCACGATAATAATAGTGATGTATTATTAGCGTCTCAAGCATTTTGCTTGGGGCGCTTTTTTATTCGAATGGTATTCTTACTAAAAATCTTTCCTGACAGGCAAAAAATTTATTTAGAAAAAGGAGAGAAAAATTATGAGAAAAAAAGTATTCGCAATTGTATTAGGAATGGC
>JAHHTO010000016.1 GCA_020024595.1 Schaedlerella sp. | reverse complement strand
ATTCTAAATAATTTCCAGTATCATAAGACGAATGTACCGTCTGATTATTTTATGAACTCAAGTAGAAAAATGGATCGGGAATACTGGGATGAATTAGTAGGTCACTTTATAAAAAGAGGCTTTCAGACCGCTTTTTTCCCGACCGCATTACGGAATTTGGTGGTCGTAGGAAAGTCTATAAAATATCTTTGGAAAGGAGTGCGTTGTCTGGCAAAAGGGAAGCTGGAAGTGCCGGTTTTAGACGCTGTTGCCATTGGTGTGTCCATGGTAAGAGCAGATTTTAAAACCGCAGGTTCTGTGATGTTCCTGTTGGGAATCGGGGAGATATTAGAAGACTGGACGCATAAAAAGACGGTAAGTGACTTAGCTAAAAGCATGTCCTTGAATTCGAGCCATGTTTGGCTTTGGAATGGAGAACAGGAAGTACAAGTGCGTGCTTCGGAAATAAAACCTGGTGATATGATCAAAGTACATATGGGAAATATCATTCCGTTTGATGGTGAAGTTGTTGATGGAGATGGAATGGTAAATCAGGCATCACTTACCGGAGAATCACTTCCTGTGGAAAAGATGAAGGGAACATCTGTCTATGCAGGAACTGTTTTGGAAGAGGGAGAAATTATACTTTGCGTTCGCGAGGAATGTGGAAATAGTAAATTTGAAAAAATTATTACGATGATTGAAGATACACAGAAGTTGAAATCATCCGTAGAGGGAAAAGCAGAGCATATAGCAGATTCCCTTGTTCCATATACTCTGGCAGGAACAATACTTACCTGGTTGCTTACAAGAAACACGACAAAAGCTTTGTCAATATTGATGGTGGATTTTTCGTGTGCATTAAAACTGGCAATGCCAATTTCAGTGTTATCTGCTATACGTGAGGCCAGAAACTATCAGATTACCGTAAAAGGAGGAAAATATCTGGAAGCTATGGCTGAAATAGATACGATTGTATTTGATAAAACCGGAACGTTGACAAAGGCGCAGCCAAAAGTAGCAGACTTGATACCATTTATGGAAGAGGAACCTGATGAGTTATTAAGATTTGCAGCATGTCTGGAAGAACATTTCCCACACTCCATGGCAAAGGCGGTTGTGGAAGCGGCAAAAGAGAAAAAACTGGAACATGAAGAACTTCATACAAAAGTAGAATATATGGTAGCACATGGAATTTCTTCTACCATTTCAGGGAAACGTGTCGTGATAGGAAGTTATCATTTTATCTTTGAAGATGAAAAATGTAAAATTCGGGAAGGATATCAGGAAAAATTTGATGCGTTAGAAACCCAGTATTCTCATTTGTATATGGCAATGGACGGATATCTTGCAGCAGTGATCTATATCCATGATCCGCTGAGAGAAGAAGCAAAAGACGTGGTAAAAACACTTCGACAGTTAGGGGTCAAAAAGCTAGTTATGATGACCGGTGATAGTGAAAGGACTGCAAAGGCTATTGCGGCACAAGTGGATGTGGATGAGTATTTTGCAGAAGTTCTACCGGAAGATAAAGCTAGCTTTGTTGAAGAAGAAAAGAAGCAAGGAAGAAAAGTAGCAATGATCGGGGATGGGGTGAATGATTCTCCGGCATTGTCAGCGGCAGATATCGGCATTGCAATCAGTGATGGAGCGGAATTGGCAAGAGAAATATCGGATGTAACGATAGGCGCAGACGATTTATACAGTATCGTAGTGTTGAAGAAGATTAGCAATGGACTTATGAAAAAGATTGGTTGTAATTATAAAAAAATAATTGCGTTCAATGGCAGCCTGCTGTTACTTGGAGTAAGTGGTGTCATAAAGCCGACCACATCTGCGATGTTGCATAATATTTCTACACTTGCAATTAGTTTAAAAAGTATGGAAGATCTACTGTGATGTTTGAGGGATATTGGTAGAAGATAAAAATACGAATTAGAATCTTGCGATGTGGGCAGAACTGCAAAGATCAGAGCGGTTTAAGGATTGACAAAAGAGAAATACAGTGGTAGCATATAGCAGAATCTGTATAGAGTTAGTTATCATAATTACTTTCACTGTTTTTGTTGAGTGAAAAAGGATTATGATAGCTATTCTTTTTGTAGAGATACGGTTATATAAAATATCGACACAGATGTGAAAAATACGAAAAAGAGGAGAAGAAGCGATTATGAAGAACTTAAAAATGAAAAACAAATTGCTCCTTAGCTTTGGTATCGTCATTTTTCTGGCGTTACTTATTGCAGGAGCGGGATTCTGGGGCATGAAACAACTAGATAACCGAATCGATGTCATGATGACAAGGACATTGCCAAATACCGATCGGACTTGGGAAATCCGCCACAATCTGCAAAGTGATGGTACATGGCTGTTGATGGCCTTACAGGAGCAGGATACGGCAAAAGTAAACCAGTATATTGCAGAGAGCCAGGCCGAACTGGAACGGAACAATGTATTGTTGGATGAAATTAAGAAAAATAGCACTGTGGACAAAGCGCTGATCGCGAAGGTGGATGATAGTATCCAGAAACAGAGTCAGATTCGTAACAAATATTATGATCTTTTGAAACAGAATAACGCGAAGTCTGAGAAGGAGGCATATCAGATATTACACAAGGAGCTGATTCCGGCGCTTCAAGAAGAGGTGGCGTGCTTGGTTGCTGTTTCAGACGCGCAACATGATTTGACAAATCAGCGGTATGAAGAAGTGCAGAATTCCTATAAACTTATCAAGGTGTTTTGTTTGATCTTGGTAGCTGCTGCGGTTGTTGCCAGTATTCTGGTTGCCTATCAATTGTTGAAAGCAATTATGGTGCCGCTAAATCAGCTGGAGGATGCGGCAGGTGCCTTGCGTCAGGGTGATTTTAGTAAAGAACTTACCTACAGCAGTCGCGATGAATTTGGTATGACCTGTCAGCATGTGCAGGAGAGTTTTACTGAGTTGCGACGAATCATTAAAGTTATTGATGAAGAAGTCGAATTGCTGGCGAAAGGTGATTTCGCATTTACGATTTCTGAAGAATTCCCTGGTGAGACTCAGCAAATTCAATCGTCCATCTATAAGTTGATGACGCGTTTGAATGAGGCGTTTAGTAATATTCTGACCTATGCAAGCCAGATTGACCAAGGATCCGATCAGGTTTCTGATGGTGCACAAGCCCTGGCTCAGGGTGCAACAGAGCAGGCCAGTACAGTGGAAGAATTGTCTGGTCGACTGGAGCGGGTATCTCAGAAGGTTACGGATAATGCGGGACATGCGCAAAATGCCAGCGGACTTTCTAATGAAGCTGGAGAACTGGCTCGGAAGACACTGGAAGATATGAAGGAAATGGCAGTGTCCATGCAGGAGATTTCTACGAAGTCCGAGGATATAGGTAAGGTAATCAAAGTGATCGAGGACATTGCTTTCCAGACCAATATCCTGGCTCTGAATGCCGCTGTGGAAGCAGCTCGAGCAGGTGAGGCGGGCAAGGGCTTTGCGGTGGTTGCTGATGAAGTGCGTAATCTTGCAGGGAAGTCTGCAGAGGCTGCCAAGAATACGACTGCGTTGATTGAAAGTTCTCTTGCTACGGTGAAACGTGGTGTGGAAGTAGCGGGAGTAACGAATGAATCCTTCAAGTTATTAGCGGAAAAGGTGGAGTCTGCCGTAGAAATTATCAATCAGATTTCGGATGCTTCTGTGGAGCAGGCAAGTGATATTCATAAGATCAGTACTGCTGTGGAACAGATTTCTTCGGTTGTACAAACGAACTCTGCTACAGGTGAGGAATCTGCAGCTGCCAGCGAAGAACTTTCTTCTCAAGCAGCCCTCATGAATCAGTTGGTCGGACGTTTCCGTTTGTCTGCAGATCAGAGTACTGGATATGATGAAACACCTACCTACACCACTTCTAGTGTAGATACATCGTTTTCACCTACTGAAGGAGACAAGTACTAAATAAAAGAGAATGTCGCCAACAAGGGAATTAACCTTGTTGGCGATATTGTTTTCTAATAATAAAAAATCCACTGTATCTGCTCTTTCAGTACAGTGGATTTTTAATGAATCGTATTCATTGGATTCTCCTCCTTATTCATTTGCATTTGGTATCTATCTGAAACTATTATCTCAAACAGTGTTTCAAAAATATGAGTTGTTTAAAATATTACTGTCCCATTGGTCCTTACCTCTTTCGTTAAATTTGATGTTTTTAATGAAGGTCTAAATCATTGTCTGGTGGTCTGTCCTCCTTTTCTTTTGTTGATTCTATAATATCTCATAAAACAGAAAATGTCAATAAAAAATCCGAAAATATATTGTAAAATATTAAAATAACTGATAATTTAAAACGGAAATGTGAACACAAGAACATGAAAAGTACTGGAACCGGTGGATCATATGGAATAAAAGCAGAAAATTTTGTACATCCTACAATAAAGGCGAATATTGCCGGTATTTAAGGAGGAGTGGATATGAAAGCAAAAGTAAATGAAGGATGCATTTCCTGTGGCGCCTGTGTGGCGACATGTCCGGAAGTGTTTCGCTTCAATGATGAAGATCTGGCAGAGGCATATGCTGATGTAACAGAAGATGTGCACAAAGCGGCAGAGGATGCGAGAGATAGTTGCCCGGTGTCGGTGATCGATTTATATTAGAAGATGAAAAGTACCTGTTCCAAGGGGAGGTTAATTACGACATTGGAACAGGTACTTTTTGATTTCTCTCTCATTTCCTATATGATTTTTGACTGGTCTTTTACACTTTAAAACGGTATAATAAGTGCACAGGTCAATTCGAGTTGAAAGAGCGACTCGCTGTTGTACTGTGCTATATTATTTATTAGGAGGAGGGTTATATGAATTTTAATCCAAATAGTTCGATTTTATTTTTTCTTGCAGGGGCGATTATCGTATTTGTGATCGCACAATCTTTATTTTTTATGATTCGGGCATATCGCAGAGGAAAAGCGTTGGGGATGGATGTGTCACAGATGCGAAAAACAATCATTTCAACAGCAGTTTTTACGGTAGCACCTGCAGTGTCAATCCTGCTCGGAGTGATTACACTGTCTAAATTTCTGGGATTGCCGTTGCCATGGTTGCGTTTAAGTGTAATCGGAGCAATTACATATGAATTGCCGGCGGCAACTTCTACAGCCAATGCATTGGGGATTTCGCTTTCCGAGACGGTGACAGATGCGTCGGTCTATACTGCGATTGCATGGGTTATGACTTTAGGAATCTTTCCGGGATTAATCTGGGTGCCGTTGTTTATTAAGAAGATTCAGGGTGGATTAATGAAGATTAAAAATAAGGATAGTAAGTGGGGAGACATTCTGATGACGGCAATGTTTCTGGGGATGATCTCTGCCTTTCTGGGAATGGTGTTTTCGGATATTCGTTCCGGATTGAAAGGCTGGATTCCTATTTTTGTGCTGCTGTTTTCCGCGTTTTTAATGGGAATTTGTGGCATCCTTATCAAGAAATGTAACATAAAATGGCTGGAGAATTATGCGCTGCCAATCAGCATGCTTGGGGCAATGATTTTTGCAGCAGTCATTACACCGGTGATAGGAGGTTGAGAGCGATGGAGAAGAGAAGTTATGAAGAAATGACACATATTTACGGCAGAATATGGATTCTGAGTGCGCTGGGTATGATATTTGCTTATCCGATTATTACTTGTATTTATTTTGGATCGTGGCCGGGATGGAAGCCAATTCTGCAGGGACTCCTGGGCGTGGCGCCGATTTTTTGGACAGTCGGTCTGATTGAAGTACTGACATTTGTACCAATGCTTGGAACAGCTGGCTCCTATTTGGCGTTTGTAACGGGAAACCTGACAAATTTAAAAGTTCCTGCAGCTCTGAGTGCAATGGAAAATGCTAAGGTAAAGCCGGGAAGTGATGAGGGGGAAGTAATTTCCACGATTGCGGTAGCAACATCTTCGATTGTAACAACAGTAATTATAGCACTTGGTGTAGCAATGCTTGTTCCACTGACTCCGATTTTGAACCATCCTGCAGTGAAGCCTGCATTTGACAATATTTTGCCAGCATTGTTTGGAGGCTTGGCAGTGGTATATGTGAGCAAGAACTGGAAAATTTCAATTGCGCCTTTAGTTTTTATGGTAGTTTTATTCTTGTTGATTCCGTCTTTGTCAAGTTCTGTGGGAGTGCTTGTTCCGGTGGGGGCGCTGATTGCAATTGCATCTGCAAGAGGATTGTATAAGAAAGGGATGTTGTAGATTATCATAAGGCAATCTAAAACAGGAAAGATAGAATATTATAAAGAAGAAAGCGGGAAAACATATGTTAGGAATGGTTTTATTGATACTTGCGGCAGCAGTTGTTATTTTTTTTGCAGTGATCTTGCTTCGGGCAGCCAGATTCAAACCAAAGAAAGAACTGACATCTTCTCTGGAGGAAGTGTTTTTGGATGAAGGTCGAATCGTGTGGGATATGCAGGAAATGATTCGTTGCAGGACGATTTCTTATAATGATGATTCTTTGATCGATCAAAAAGAGTTCGAGAAATTTCAGAAATTGCTTCCGAAGCTGTATCCACAGATTCATGAAACTTGTGAACGGCACATGCTTGGGGTGAATGGAATGTTATATTTCTGGAAAGGCCGCAAAGAGGGTGACCCGATTGTGCTGATGTCTCATTATGATGTTGTTCCGGTTGAGGAATCTCAGTGGGAGAAACCGGCTTTTGAAGGAATTGTGGAAGATGGTGTACTTTGGGGAAGAGGAACATTGGATACAAAGGGAACATTGTGCGGAATTATGGAAGCGGCGGAAAAGCTCATCAAAGACGGATTTGTACCGGAGCATGATATCTATTTTGCGTTTTCAGGTCAGGAAGAGATAAATGGACCCACCTGTCCTGCTATGGTAGATTGGTTTGAGGAGCAAGGGATTCATCCGGCAATGGTTCTGGACGAAGGTGGTGCTGTGGTAGAAAATGTATTTCCGGGAGTAGATCGAGAGTGCGCATTGATTGGAATTGCAGAAAAAGGATTGACGAACATTGAGTTTAAAGCGAAGAGTAGTGGTGGACATGCATCTATGCCTCCGGTACATACGATAGTAGGAGAACTTGCACAGGCAGTTGTAGATGTGGAGAAACATCCATTCCCGCGGCAGATTACCAAACCGGTACGAGAGATGTTGGATACACTTGGACGTCACTCTACATTTGCATATAAGATTTTGTTTGCAAATTTATGGTGTTTTGAGGGAATTTTTGATAAAGTATGTCAGAAATCCGGCGGAGAATTGAATGCCATGATCCGGACGACCTGCGCGATGACAAAGATGCAGGGAGGCAAAGCGTTTAACGTTATTCCTCCAAAGGCATCTGTAGGAATGAATCTGCGATTGATTGGAACGGATACAGTAGAATCTGCAAGGTCATATCTTGAGAAAGTGATTGATAATTCAAAGATTGAAGTGACAGTGTACGAAGGGCGTAATCCGTCTATTGAATCGGATACTGCATGTAACGAGTGGGGAATGTTGTGTCAGACAGTTGTTGATACGTGGAGAAAAGCACTGGTATCGCCGTATCTGATGATGGCATGCAGTGATTCTTGGCATTATTGCCGTATTACAGACAGAGTATATAAGTTCTCAGCAATGAAACTCTCCAAAGAAGAACGTGGTATGATCCACGGAAATAATGAGCGTGTTCCGATAGCCACTTTGGTGAAGACGGTGGAATTCTATGTACGTTTGATGCAGAAATGTTAATTATAGATAGAGGAAGAATAACATGATTTTGATACAGAACAAACAGACTTTAGCACTGGAATTGATTGAGCGGTTGAGAAAGGAGTATCCAGGTGCAAGGTGTACACTGGACTATGATGATGCATGGAAATTGTTGGTCGGTGTTCGTCTCGCGGCACAGTGTACAGATGCCCGTGTTAATGTTGTGGTGGAAGGATTATACAAAAAATATCCGGATGTTGAAGCACTGGCGGCTGCTGATGTGGCGGATATCGAGGCAATTGTACGTCCGTGTGGATTAGGAAAAAGTAAAGCGCGGGATATTAGCGCCTGTATGAAAATGATCCGGGATGAATACGATGGGAAAGTGCCGGATGATTTTGAAGCATTATTAAAACTTCCGGGAGTAGGACGAAAAAGTGCGAATCTCATTATGGGCGATGTATTTGGGAAACCGGCAATTGTAACAGATACACATTGTATTCGGCTTGTGAATCGAATTGGTCTTGTGGATGGGATAAAAGAGCCGAAGAAAGTAGAGATGGAACTTTGGAAGCTGATTCCGCCGGAAGAGGGAAGTGACTTTTGTCATCGTCTTGTATATCACGGAAGAGATGTATGTACGGCAAGGACAACGCCTTATTGTGAGAAATGCTGTCTGCAGGATATCTGTGCAAAGAACGGGGTGTGACGATGGTTGTTTACAGCAAGTGGAAAAGAGGGGAATGTCATGAAAGATAGAAAGCTGGTCGAAGAATTATTTTCGTTTATTGAGTCCAGTCCCAGTGTGTTTCATGCAGTAGATGTGATGAAACGTTTGTTGGACACAGAAGGATATCATCCGCTTTTAGAGAGTAATGCATGGGAATTGGAAGAAGGTGGAAGATATTATGTGATTCGAAACGGAACTTCACTCCTTGCATTTCGTGTACCGAAAAAGGACTTTCGCGGATTTCAGATTATGGCAAGCCATAGCGATTCGCCGACGTTTAAGATTAAGGAAAATCCAGAGATGGAAACAGAAGGTGCATATATCAAATTAAATGTGGAAAAATACGGAGGAATGTTGTGTGCACCGTGGTTTGATCGGCCACTGTCTGTGGCTGGACGGCTGATTGTGAAGACAAAAGGTGGAATTGCATCAAAACTGGTAAATGTAAATCGGGATTTGGTACTGATCCCGAGTCTGGCGATTCATATGAATCGAAAGGCAAATGATGAGCAGAAGTACAACGTACAGAAGGAGTTGCTTCCGCTATTTGGAATGGCAGATGGTAAGCATTCTTTTATGGACGTTATTGCAGAAGCGGCAGAGGTACGGAAAGAAGAAATCGTGGGAAGTGATTTGTTTTTATATAACCGAGTGAAGGGGACTGTGTGGGGGGCAGATGAGGAATTTATTTCCAGTGGGAGACTGGATGATCTGCAGTGCGTGTTTGGTTCATTCAAAGGATTTCTTGCAGCGGAAGATGGGGAAAGTGTTCCGATGCACTGTGTCTTTGATAATGAAGAGGTGGGCAGCAGTACAAAACAGGGAGCTGCATCAACATTTTTGTATGATACATTGGTACGTATCTGTGAGAGTCTGGGGAAAACACCGGCACAGTATCGACAGGCGCTTGCATCCAGTTTTATGGTATCTGCGGATAATGCACATGCAGTGCATCCGAACTATGCGGAAAAGTCCTGTCCAACGAATCGACCGCGACTCAATGGTGGTATTGTCATCAAGTATAGTGCAAACCAGAAGTATACAACGGATGGGGTTTCATCGGCGTTATTCCGCATGATTTGTGAGCGTGCAAAAGTTCCATATCAGGTATTTTTGAATCGTTCGGATTTACAAGGGGGATCTACATTGGGAAATCTTTCAGCAAATCAAGTGTCGGTGAACTGTGTGGATAGCGGTCTGCCACAGCTTGCGATGCATTCACCGTACGAAACATGTGGAGTGAAAGATACAGAGTATCTGGTTCGTGCGGCGAAAGTGCTTTTTGAGAGTTCCATGTTGGAAAGCGGATATGGGGAATATCTTATATAGACAAGAATTATGAAAAAGGAAGGACATGTTTATGTTATATACATTTCCGGATTATTATTCTGAATTCAAATGTATTGCGGACGCCTGCGAGGATACTTGCTGTGCAGGCTGGCAGATTGTTGTGGATGATCAGTCATTGAAACAATATCGTGAAGAAAGCGGACCGTATAAAAAGAAATTGCATGCATCTGTTCATTGGGGGCGGAAAGTGTTCCGGCAGGATAAAGAAAAGAGATGTAGATTTTTAACAGAGGAAAATCTCTGTGATATGTATCGGAATCTCGGAGCAAGTAGTCTTTGTAGGACCTGTAGGTTATATCCGAGGCATATCGAGGAATTTGAGGGCGTACGGGAGTTATCGCTTTCTTTGTCCTGCCCGGAGGTTACGCGGATGCTTCTGAGTCGGAAAGAACCGGTTGTGTTTTGTTCGGTGGAAAAGGAAGGTGAAGAAGAATATGAGGATTTTGAGCCGTTTTTATATTCGAAGCTTCTAGATGCAAGGGAGTGTCTGTTTGAAATATTACAGAACCGAAATCTTCCGATCGAAAATCGAATCATGCTGAGCCTGGGATTGGCGTATGATACGGAGAATCGAGTGAACAAAGGTAGATTATTTGAGTGTGACGAAGTATTTGAAAAATACAGGAAACAGACCTGGTTTTCGGCAGCGGGAAGAAAGGCGGACCGGTGCAGAGACAATATGAAACAAAGATACATATTTTCTAGAAAAATGTTCGGTAATCTACGAAAGTTGGAATTGCTTAAAAAAGACTGGGAATATCAGCTGAATGAGACGGAAATCCTGCTGTTTGCATATGGTGTGAATGGATATCAGAAGATTCATACGGCATTTTATGAGTGGATGATATCAGAAAACAGAGCAGAATTGGACATGTTAAGAATTCAGGAAAAGACATTGAATAGAAAGGTTCGAGAAGGGACAGGCTGGAATTGGGATATTTTCTGTGAACAGCTGATGGTCTATTTTGTTTTCACTTATTTCTGTGGTGCAGTTTATGATGGAGAGATTTTTGTGAATGTGCAGATGGCAGCAGCGAGTGTATCAATTATTTGGGATCTCATGGCGGTTCGTTGGCTGAAAAATGAGAAAACACTGGATGCAGAGGACGTAAAAGAGATTGTTTATCGTTATTCTCGGGAACTGGAACATTCCGAAGAGAATCGCAAGTGTTTCTGGAAAGATCTGCAGCAACAGAAAAAATTATTTCGGTAAAAAAGAATACGCAACTTGAAAAATGAAACAGAAAAATCTGATACTTATTAAAAATCATAAATTAAAATAATAAGAAAATAGGCAAGGATAGTTTTTTTCCATATATGTTCGTGTTAAACTATGAGCGGACTATAATTGCTGGAATACAGAAACGTTATGATGAAACAAAGGCAGGAGATTGTTTTAAATAGAAAAGGAGACAGAAAATGGGCGGATTTTTTGGCGTAGCATCAAAGAAGAGCTGTACTTTGGAGTTGTTTCATGGCATAGATTATCACTCTCATCTTGGGACGAGACGTGGCGGAATGGCGATGTACGGAGAAAAAGGATTTCAAAGAGCGATTCATAATATTGAGAACTCTCCGTTTCGTACTAAATTTGAAAAAGATGTAGAAGAGATGGAAGGGCATCTGGGAATCGGGTGTATTTCTGATTTTGAGCCGCAGCCACTGCTGATCCAGTCGCATCTGGGAAGTTTTGCAATTACAACTGTTGGTAAGATTAACAATGAAAAGGAACTTTTGGAAAAATTATATAAGCATGGACACACACATTTTCAGGAAATGAGTGGAGGCAAAATCAATGCGACAGAGCTGGTTGCTTCTTTGATTTGTAAAGCGGACAGTCTTGTAGAAGGAATTCAGTATGTGCAGGGGCTTGTGGATGGCTCTATGACGGTGCTTTTGATGACAAAAGATGGGCTGTATGCGGCTCGTGACAAATATGGGCGTACTCCACTTGTTGTTGGAAAACGGGAAGATGGGTACTGTGTATCTTTTGAAAGTTTTGCATATATCAATTTGGGATTTAGTGATTATAAAGAATTGGGGCCGGCAGAAATTGTACATATTACTGCGGATCATGTGGAAACAGTTAGCCCTCCGGGAGAAGAAATGAAGATTTGCTCCTTCCTCTGGGTGTATTATGGGTATCCAACGTCCTCTTATGAAGGGGTTAATGTGGAAGAGATGCGATACAAATGTGGAAGTATGCTGGCGAAACGTGA
Source organism: Schaedlerella sp. (assembly GCA_020024595.1). GTDB lineage: Bacteria > Bacillota > Clostridia > Lachnospirales > Lachnospiraceae > Schaedlerella. The sequence continues at coordinate 14,615 of JAHHTO010000016.1, read as the reverse complement.
CGGAGATGGAGTGTCGCCGGATATTGTAGCAGGTGTGCCAGATTCCGGAATTGCCCACGCAATTGGATATGCCAATGAATCAGGCATTCCATATGCAAGACCGTTTATCAAATATACACCGACATGGGCACGGTCTTTCATGCCGACGAATCAGAGTCAGAGAGAACTGGTTGCGAAAATGAAGTTAATTCCAGTCCAAGCGTTGATCGAAGATAAGAAACTGCTATTGATTGACGATTCGATTGTACGAGGCACACAGTTGCGAGAGACAACAGAATTCTTATATCAGAGTGGGGCGAAGGAAGTGCATGTGCGGCCTGCATGTCCGCCACTTTTGTTTGGATGTAAATACTTGAATTTTTCACGTTCTAAATCAGAATTAGATTTGATCACGAGAAGAATTATTGCTGAACGGGAAGAAGTGGTGACACCGGAGATTCTGGAAGAATATGCAGATCCATGCAGTAAGAAGTATGAAGAAATGGTGGAGGAGATTCGGAAACGTCAGAACTTCACAACACTTCGTTACCATCGACTTGATGATTTGATTGAGTCTATTGGACTGCCATCCTGTAAATTGTGTACATATTGTTTCAATGGAAAAGAGTAGAGTAGAAAAAATAAAAAAATTCAAAAAACCTCTTGATTTTTTTAAAAACCTATGATATGATATCACTCGTGTTAGAGATGACGCGGGTGTAGTTCAATGGTAGAACACCAGCCTTCCAAGCTGGATACGTGGGTTCGATTCCCATCACCCGCTTTTTTCATGTCAAAAATTGTGTGATATGTGATATATGATAGAGTGTAGGTGTGATTACAATCAAATTAGAAATTAAAGTTACGGCGTAAGCTTAAAGTGAGCTTACGCTGTTTTTATGTCTCTGCATAAGTTGCAGGGAAAAGCGATATATACTTGAAGAGGAAAGACTGGGAGTTATTGTAAAGCAAAATGGTCGAGGATGAATTGTCTGAAAACAGGATGAAATATTTTGAAAAGTTGTGCTTCCATTTTTCAACAATATGATGTATTATAAATTTACTGACACAATATATTGTGAAACATATTGGGTGAGAACAATATATAGTTGTAAAGCGCAAAGGTAAAGAAGATGACTTTAAGTGTATAAAGTCACGAGAAATAGGAAAAATCAAGAGTAAAGGGGTAGTGATAGAATATGGAAGTAAAGACAAACATTATTAAAAGAAACGGAAAAGAAGTCAGTTTTGATGTTACAAAGATTACAAATGCAATACGGAAAGCGAATAATGAAATTGATAAGCTTCATCGTCTGAATGAATATCAAATAGAAGCGATTGGAAATATGATTGCACAGGAAGTGGGGAATTCCATCCATGCGGTCAATGTAGAAGATATTCAAGATATGGTAGAGACCGGCATTATGGGAATGCGTGGCTACGAGGTTGCACAGAAATATGTGCGTTACCGCTACAAGAGAGAAATCACCCGTAAGTCGAATACGACAGATAACGGTATTCTGGCGCTTCTGGATCATATCAATGAAGAAGTAAAGCAGGAGAATTCCAATAAGAATCCAATTATCAACTCTACACAAAGAGATTATATGGCAGGGGAAGTCAGTAAGGATCTTTCCAGACGTGTGCTTTTACCAGAAGAGATTGTGCGTGCGCATGAAGAGGGAATTATCCATTTTCATGATACGGATTACTACGCACAGAAAGAACATAACTGTGATTTGATTAATCTGGAGGATATGCTGCAGAATGGTACAGTTATTAGCGAGACCATGATTGAGAAGCCTCATAGTTTCTTTACCGCCTGCAATGTGACGACACAGATTGTTGCACAAGTGGCAAGTAACCAGTATGGTGGACAGTCCTTTACGTTGGCGCATCTGGCTCCGTTCGTAGATGTCAGCAGACAGAAGATTCGCAAGAATGTAATAGCAGAACGTACAGAGTGCGGAGAAAGTCTGGATGAGGAAATTATCACAAAAGTGACAGAACGTCGTCTGAGAGAGGAAGTTAAGAGCGGGATTCAGACTATTCAGTACCAGCTGATTACTTTGATGACCTGTAACGGTCAGGCGCCGTTTGTGACAGTCTTTATGTATCTGGATGAGGTTCCGAAAGGACAGACCAGAGATGACTTGGCGATGATTATTGAGGAAGTTCTGGTTCAGCGTATGCAGGGAGTGAAGAATGAGAAAGGGGTGTGGATTACTCCGGCATTCCCGAAGTTGATTTACGTGCTTGACGAGGATAATATTACGGAGAATGCTCCATATTGGCATTTGACAGAATTGGCTGCAGAGTGTACTGCAAAGCGTCTTGTACCGGATTATATTTCCGCGAAGATTATGAAAGAGTTGAAAAAGGGTTGTGTCTATACTTGTATGGGCTGTCGTTCTTTCCTGACAGTGGAAGAGACTCAGAAGAATGCAGATGGAAGTTACAAGTTCTACGGTCGTTTCAATCAGGGGGTTGTTACAATCAATCTGGTAGACGTGGCGTGTTCAGCTGAAGGGGATTTTGATAAATTTTGGAAGATTCTGGATGAACGTCTGGAACTCTGCCACAGAGGTCTGCGCTGTAGACATGAGCGTCTGCTCGGAACAGTTTCCGATGTGGCTCCGATTCTCTGGCAGAATGGTGCATTGGCACGTTTGAAAAAAGGTGAGACGATTGACAGATTGCTCTTTGACGGATATTCTACGATTTCACTGGGATATGCAGGTCTTCATGAGATGTGTATGAGAATGTGTGGAAAGTCTCATACACATCCGGAAGCAAGAGGATTCGCTTTGAAGGTAATGCAGCGTCTGAATGATAAGTGTGCGGAATGGAAAGCGGCAGAGAATATCAGTTACTCTGTATATGGAACGCCAATGGAGTCTACCACATACAAATTTGCAAAATGCCTTCAAAAGCGTTTTGGAATCATTGAGGGAGTAACAGATAAGAATTATATTACCAACAGTTATCATGTACACGTATCAGAGGAAATTAATGCGTTTGACAAATTGAAATTCGAATCTGAATTCCAAAAGCTGTCACCTGGAGGGGCGATCAGTTATGTGGAAGTCCCCAATATGCAGAATAATATACCGGCAGTTTTATCTGTGATGAAGTTTATTTATGAAAATATCATGTACGCAGAGTTGAATACAAAGAGTGATTACTGCGAGTGCTGCGGATATGATGGAGAAATCAAGATTCTGGAAGATGAATCGGGAAAGCTTGTCTGGGAGTGCCCGAACTGTGGTAACCGTGACCAGGATAAAATGTCTGTAGCGCGCAGAACTTGTGGGTATATTGGAACACAGTTCTGGAACCAGGGACGTACACAGGAAATTAAGGACCGTGTATTGCATCTGTAAAAATATTGGTAGCAAAGAGATAGCTATGATAATATGAGGACAGTGGGAAATGAACTATGCAAATATAAAGAATTGTGATATTGCGGATGGCCCGGGAGTTAGGATCAGCCTGTTTGTGTCTGGATGCAGACATCATTGTAAAGGATGCTTCAATGCGGAGACATGGGATTTTAACTTCGGACAGCCATACACACAAGAAACAGAGGAAGAACTTTTAAAACTTCTGGAACCAGATTATATTCAAGGGTTTACGTTGCTTGGCGGGGAGCCGTTCGAGCCGGAAAATCAGGTAGAACTGGTACATCTGCTCCGGAAGGTCCGGGAGACATTTCCGCAAAAGGATATCTGGTGTTATACAGGCTATTTGTATGATGAGGATTTGATCGAAGGGGGAAAAGTATATACAGAGGTGACAAAGGAGATGTTGTCGTATATAGATGTGCTCGTGGACGGAGAGTTCATTGAGGCAGAGAAGGATCTGTCGCTGGAGTTCAGAGGAAGTCGTAATCAGAGGATTTTGCATCGTGAAGACTTTTTGTGAATTAAAAATATAAGAGAATGAATATAACTCATAAAAGTGTCTGTTAAGACTGGTTTGCATTTTGCAAAAGTGTAACAGACACTTTTTGTTTGAAAAAAGGATAGGTTTTCTGTGGGGTTCTATGATATAATGTTTTTAAAATGATTACACGATATTTTATAAACGGAAATAGTAAGGAGGATTTTAGTATGGACAAAGCAGCAATGTATAAGTTGACGTATGGTTTGTTTGTGTTGACTGCAAAAGATGGAGCAAAAGACAACGGATGTATTATTAATACGGCTATGCAGGTAACTACCACACCGAATCGAATCATTATTGTGGTAAATAAGCAGAATTATACACACGATATGATCATGAAGACAAAAGAATTTAATGTATCTTGTCTGAGTGAAGAAGTGACGTTTGATATATTTAAGCATTTTGGTTTCCAAAGTGGAAGAGATGTAGATAAGATGGAGAGCAGGTCTTATCCAAGAGCAGAAAATGATATCGTTTATCTGGATGAGATGTCAAGTGCATATATTTCAGGAAAAGTGATTTCAGAGACAGATATGGGCACACATACGATGTTCCTGGCGGATGTGACAGATGCGAAGGTGTTAGGAGAGGCAGAACCGGTATCTTATAGTTACTATCAGAAGCATATAAAACCGGCACCGCAACCGTCAAAGAACGTGGGTTGGGTCTGTAAGATTTGTGGGTATGTATATGAAGGAGAAGATTTGCCGGAAGATTTTATTTGTCCAATTTGCAAGCATCCGGCTTCGGATTTTGAACGCAGATAAAAGAAGCACGTGATATAGGTGAATAGATTGGGAGTTACTGAAAGGGCAGAGTGTGAACTGGAACTGTGAAGGCGCAGTTTTGCCTTGCGGAACAAGACTATGAATTACAGGAGAGGACCAAGGAGTATGAACTGTTTAGAAGAAAGAATTGTGAAAGATGGAATTGTAAAGGAAGGAAATGTGCTGAAAGTAGACAGTTTCTTGAATCACCAGATGGATATTGAGTTGTTTGATCGGATGGGGGCTGAGTTTAAAGCACGATTTGCAGAGAAGCCAATCAATAAAATCCTGACAATTGAGGCTTCCGGAATCGGAATTGCCTGTGTGGTGGCTCAACATTTTCATGTACCGGTCGTTTTTGCGAAGAAATCAAAAAGTATCAATCTGGAAGGGGAGATGCTTGTTGCGGAAGTGGAATCCTTTACTCACAAGTGTAGCAATCGCGTGATCGTCGCAAAGAAGTTTTTGGGACCGGATGACCATGTGCTGATTATTGATGATTTTCTGGCAAATGGTTGTGCACTACAGGGGTTGATTCAGATTGTACAGTCGGCAGGAGCAACTGTAGAAGGAATCGGAATTGCCATAGAGAAGGGCTTTCAGGCAGGTGGACGAATGATTCGTAATTTGGGGTTCCAGTTAGAGTCACTGGCAATTGTGGAAAGTATGGATGCCAGGACCGGAGAGATTGTATTTCGTGAACAGTAAATAGCAAAATCTTTTATTTTCTTAAGAATTTCTTTCGTTTCTTATAACGCTTACCTTTAGATATGTTCGATATGATAAGAACAGCTAAAGGGGGCGTTATTTTTATGAATATCCAGATATTAACAAACTATTTTCTTGAATATGGAATCTTTTTTATCTTTTTGATTGTACTATTAGAATACCTGAATCTTCCAGGATTTCCGGCGGGAGTGATCATGCCGCTTGCTGGAATCTGGGCGGCCAAGGGAAAAATCAGTTTTCTGATGGTGTTGCTTATTTCAGTTGTGGCTGGGCTGGTTGGAAGCTGGGCACTGTATCTGCTCGGAAGAGTGGGCGGAGCAAAAGTCATGGGAGTTTATTTCCGGAGATTTCCAAAACATCAGCCAGTCATTGAAGAGAAGATGGAGATGCTAAGAGAAAAAGGCAGTATTGGTGTATTTATCAGTAAGTTGCTTCCGATGGTGCGAACCATTATTTCAATCCCGGCAGGAATGGTACGGATGAATTTTGTGAAATATACAGTTAGCTCGGTATCTGGAATTTTTCTCTGGAATCTGGCATTTGTGGGGGCTGGATATTTTTTTGGAGATGCTGCAATTCGGTTGTTGTCATAGAGTCAAGGGAGTGGAAGTTATATGAAGATTGCAATGCTTACAAATAATTATAAGCCGTTCGTGGGTGGTGTGCCGATATCTGTGGAACGGCAGGCAAGAGAACTGGTGAAATTGGGGCATGAGGTAACAGTGTTTGCGCCGGAGTATGAAGGAGTGGGGAAAACAGAGTTTGCCAGGGGGATTCGCGTTATTCGCTTCGGTACAGGAAAACGGTGTATGAAGAATGGAATGGTTTATCCAAAATTGATTTTGAAGGAAATCATAGAGGTATTTGAGAAAGAAGTTTTTGATTTGATTCATACACATCATCCGATGTTTGTAGGCCTAACGGCATTGTATTTGGGCAGAAAATATCATTTGCCGGTTGTTTATACGTATCACACACGGTATGAAGATTATCTGCATTATCTAAATTTTCTGCAGAAGAAACGTTTTCTTGTTGTTAGGGAGTGGCTCTTAAAGTTGGGGAAAGAAGTGTTAGTGCCCAAATATATGCGTTGGTTTACCAATCAGTGTGACCTGGTACTGACACCTACGACAGGAATGCGGCGAAGAATACGGGAAAATGGAACAAGAGTTTCAACAGCTATACTTCCAACGGGACTGGAACAAGAGTTTTATCTGGAGTATCCAGAAGAGGTGTGGGAAATCAAAAGGAAATATCTTCCAAATGGTGGGCTGTTGTTCTGTACAACAGGCAGATTAGAAGAGGAAAAAAATCCGAGGTTTCTCCTTTCGGGAATCAAAATGTTGAAAGCAAAGTTGAGAGATCCGTTCCGGGTATTGTTTGTAGGAGATGGAAGTATGAGAAGTGTGCTGGAAAAAGAAGTGCATGATATGGGGAGTGCAGATGTAGTAGAATTTCTTGGAAATGTACCGAATAGTCAGGTGAACCGGTATCTGCAGGCGAGTGATGTATTTCTTTTCGCATCCAAATCTGAGACACAGGGAATTGTATTAGCGGAAGCGTTTGCATCGGGATGTCCGATTGTAGCGGTGCGAGCATCTGGAGTAGAAGATATTGTGAAAGATGGAGTGAATGGCTTTCAGACAGAAGAAGATGCAGATGTTTGGAGTGATAAAGTATTGGAAGTCTTGAAATGTAAGGATATGATGAAAGATCAGGCAAAAGTTACGGCGTCCGCTTTTTGTTCAGAAAGGCTTGCAGTTTATGAGGAATTATTGTATAGACAATGCATTGCAGAAAAAGGAAGCAGACAGGAGACAGAAACTTATGAATATGAGAGTGATAGGACAAAATGTGCTTCGGAAGGTGTTTATCAGTTATTTAAAATTTCTTGAGAAAACAGTTAAGATAAACTGGCAAGGGGAATTACCATATGGTGACAGCCGGATTTTTGGATTCTGGCATGAGGATAGCTTTTTTATGAATCTAGTATTAAAAAATCTTGCAGGGAAAACGGTGCCGGTAGATGTGATTGTGACTGCAGATGCAAGAGGGGATTATATTGAATATATGCTTCAGAAGTATGGTGGTGCTGCAATACGAATACCTGACGGATATGCAGCATTTGGTGCGCTGAAGGTATTGATGCAACGCTCATATGAGCAGTCACACTCATTGGCAATAGCACTGGATGGACCTATGGGACCGAGACGTAAGCCAAAGAAACTTGCATTTTATCTGTCGGAGAAAAAAAGAGAGGATTTTGTGGGAATCAGTGTCCATTATTCTGCATGTCTGCGGATGTTCTGGAGATGGGATCGGTATGCAGTACCTCTTCCGTTTTCAAGAGTGACAGTGGCTGTTAAAGACTATGGGGCAGTAAGTAAGAATTCGATTCCTAAGATTTCTGTACAGGCAGAGTTGGAAAGCAGTCCGGAAATGCTGAACTGCAAGAGGTTTATTAAAGATGTACTGCGCTATCAAAGAACAATATGATGTGCTATACTTATTTCGAATATTTTTAGGGGTGTACCGCAATTTGCAGTCATCATTGTTTGTGGATAATGGAGAGATACGACAGGAAATATCATAAAAAAGTAAAAGTGAGAGAATGGTGCAGGAGGAATGGGCGACATGGGGATCAATCATGTACTGGTGGTAGAAGACGATAAAGAAATTCGAGAGGGGGTCCAGATTTATCTGAAAAGTCAGGGATATGAAGTATTCCAGGCTGCAGATGGAATTGAGGGGCTCGAGATGATAGAACAGGAAGAAATTCATCTGGCAATTGTAGATATTATGATGCCGCGAATGGACGGGATCCATATGACAATGAAGCTGCGGGAGAAATATGATTTTCCGGTAATTATGCTTTCTGCGAAATCCGAAGAAGTGGATAAAGTGATGGGATTGAATATCGGGGCGGATGACTACGTAACGAAGCCGTTTACTCCGATGGAACTGATGGCAAGAGTAAATTCTCAGCTTCGTCGTTATAAACGATTTTTAGAAAAGCTGGAACCAAAGGAAAATGTACATATCATCGGCGGACTGGAAATCAATGAAGATGCAGTACAGGTCAGTGTAGACGGGAATTTGGTGAAACTGACACCGATTGAGTATAAGATTCTGGTGCTTCTGGCAAAGAGTCCAGGACATGTATTTTCTGCGGAAGAGATTTATGAGAGAGTATGGCAGGAACGTGCCATCAATACAGATACAATTATGGTTCATGTTCGGAATATCCGGGAAAAAATAGAATTGAACCCAAAAAATCCAAAATATTTAAAGGTGGTGTGGGGCGTTGGTTACAAAATTGAAAAACAGTCGTAAATTTGCATTCGTTTTAATGATTGCAGTTATTTTGCTCAGTGCAGTTGTGATGGTATCGTCTTATTTGATGTTTTCACCTGAGCAGTCAGAAAAAATCAATCAGGAGGTTCAGGAGGACGAACTAGTCAGTTTATCTGAAGAACTGACAGAGGGAGTGTACTTTCTGTATAATCAGGCGTATGAGAAATTGAAGCAGTCAGAATTGATTGACTATTTTGGTATGGATGATTTTTTGTTGCTTCGAAAATATATGGATTACGAAATTATTGATTTTGACGAAAAAATACTTTTGGAGGATGAAAAAAGTCCGACGTTCAAACAGCGGATAAGTGAATCAACAGATTATGCGTTTCGTGTAGTGTTTGTGGTTGATGAAGACGGAATGCTTCAGGATGTTCAGGTAGATGGAAGCACGTTGGATGAGCAGGCTGCCTACCGATTGGAACAGAATATTTTTGATTGGTATGATAGTGGTGGTGCATATAATGGGCTGGAATATTCGGATGAATTTGTACCTGCCGGAGTGAAGGTCGTTTTTGCAATGTCGGAAGAACAGTTGAGTGAATATATTGATGCCTCCAGTGGCATCGGATATGAATATGCAGTTACACTTTCCAATGAACCATCTTATTTGATCTATGAGTGGATACTTGTATTTTTTACAGGAGTAATGGCGCTGCTGATTGCGATGAATAAGGAGTGGAGAGTGCATGACTGGAAGATTTTCCGGGCGCCGTTTGAACTTGTGTTATTTGTGTGGTTTCTGTTAGTTGTTTGTGAACAGTCTTATGCATGGCAGGCATGGAATGTCATTGACAGCAGACCGGGATATATATTGTCAGCGAGTACGCGCTTTGTTTCTGATTTTGCATATTTGATGCAGGTTTTGATGAATGTGGGAATGTGGATGGTGGTATTCGGCTCTGTGCTTTGGGGTGTGATCTGTCTGCAAGAAATTTTTGTTCTTAAAAAGAACTACTGGAAAGAGCGAACCGTCTGTGTAAAAATCTACCGATGGAGTAAGAAAGGCAATGATCAGTATGGCGACAAGGTGAAACAGGGGGCAAGTGCTGCAGTTGGCTCTTTTCAGAGGGCATGGAAGAAATTGAAGAATTATCTGCAGAAAGTTTATTATGAGTTCTTGCATATGGATTTGCAGAAAGGTTCCGATAAAATGATAATTAAAGCACTGGTGATTAATTTCATCCTGCTTCTTATCATTACGCATTTCTGGTTCTATAGAATCTTTGCATTGGTCGTTTATTCGGCAATATTGCTTTATATTTTTCGGAAATATTCTCGAGATATACGAAAAAAATATGTAATGCTCTTAGAGTCTATGAATTTGTTGGCAGAGGGAAATCTGGATGCACCAATTGAAGGAGATTTTGGGATTTTCAATCCGATGAAGACGGAGGTACAAAAGATTCAGAAGGGCTTTAAAAAAGCGGTACAGGAAGAAGTAAAAAGTGAGCGGATGAAAACCGAATTGATTACGAATGTATCCCATGATTTGAAGACACCTTTGACCGCAATTATTACTTATGTGGATTTGCTGAAGTCCGAAGAAAATCCAGAGAAATGCAAAGAGTACTTGGAAATTTTAGAAAAAAAATCGCTGCGGCTGAAAGCGCTGATTGAAGATTTATTTGAAATCAGTAAGGCGACTAGCAGAAATGTGACAATGAACTTTATGGAAGTAGATATTGTAGGGTTATTAAAGCAAGTGGGGGTGGAGTGTGATGAGAAGATAAAGACATCGAATCTGGAATTTCGTTGGAATGTACCAGAGGGCAAGGTAGTGATGCTTTTGGACTCGCAAAAGACCTATCGGATTTTTGAAAATTTGATTGTCAATATTACGAAATATGCGATGCCGCATACGAGGGTTTATATCGATTTGACAGAGGAAGAGAAGGCAGTGTCTGTTTCTATGAAAAATGTTTCGGCGGCAGAATTGAATTTTAATTCAGAAGAGATTACAGACCGATTTGTACGTGGAGATGCTTCCAGAAACACGGAAGGATCTGGCTTGGGTCTGGCGATTGCAAAGAGTTTTACAGAACTGCAGTTTGGAACATTGAAAGTGTCCACAGATGCGGATTTATTTAAGGTGGTGATTTGTTTTCCGAAACGAACGGAGGTGGAAGAGCTACAGATAGAAGAACAGATGGAAAACTAGAAACGTTTGGAAAACTAAAAAATTGTATCAGGGGTATCGCTTAAGCATCCATTTGGATGATTTTGCGATACCCCTTTTTTATTGAAAGTGTCAGATAGAATAAAGGGAATTATTCAAGAATACTGTATTATGTATGCTTGGTAAAAATTTCAACACTTCTTGCTAATATTCCCTGCATATGCGCGATCGCAGTTCCGTAATTGGTGATGGGAATATTTTGATCTTCGGCACATTTCAGGCGGTATTGCATTTCACGTTCATTCAGCATACAGCCGCCACAGTGAATGATCATCTTGTATCGGCTTAAGTCATCTGGAAATTCGGATCCGCTTGTGAACTCAAACCGGATCGTTTTTCCAGTGTGACTTCGAACCATGTTGGGCAGTTTCACTGTACCGATATCGTTACACTGGCGGTGGTGAGTACAACCTTCGGAAATTAAAATGATATCATTATTTTCTAAGGAATCCAGAGCCTTGGCGCCATTTACTACTGTGTTTAGATTTCCTTTGTATCTTGCAAAAAGAATGGAAAAGGAGGTCAGCGGAATGTCCGATGGTACAATTTCGGATATTTTTTTGAATACCTGGCTGTCAGTAATAACGAGTCTTGTCAGACTTCCAAGTCTTTGAAGTGTATCGGCAAGTTCGGTATCTTTGACAACGATTGCTGTTGCTCCGATGTCCAGAATATCCCGAATGGTCTGTTGCTGAGGTAAAATTAACCGACCTTTTGGTGCAGAGGAATCAATTGGAACAACGAGTACAACAAAATCCTTCGGTCTTATCAAATCACTGATAATGTGTCGGTTATTCTTTGTGGAGGAAACTTGTTTGGCGATGAGTTCTTTCAATTCATTAATGTTTTTTCCTGTTTTGGAGCTGACTGCAATTTGGTTTCCGGTAAGAATTCTATCTGTATTAGAAAGCAGATCAGTTTTATTCCATACAATGATATGTGGAATTTTCTTACATCTAATTTTTTGTAAAATCTGTTTATCTTCTTCTGTCATTTCTTCGGAAGCATCAATTACAAGAACAGCGATATCTGTTTTGTTCAGCATCTGGTAAGCTTTCTGAATTCGCAGTTTGCCAAGTTCACCATCATCATCCAGTCCTGGGGTATCAATGATTACAACAGGACCAAGAGGGAGAAGTTCCATTGATTTGATCACGGGATCTGTGGTGGTTCCCTTTACATCAGATACAATGGCAAGGTTCTGGCTGGTGATGGCATTGATAAGGCTGGATTTTCCGGCATTTCGTTTACCAAAGATGCCGATATAGATGCGTTCTGCAAAAGGTGTATGATTCAAACTCATGAATGAAGACCCCCTTCCTAGAACCGGAAGTCTCGCCGGTTATTTTTTTCAATCAAGCGCAGATTCTCCATGACAATGGCGCGTGCCTTTTCGTTTGGCACATTTAAGAGTTCTTTGGAAATGAGTTTATCACCAATCGCCTTGGTTGTCGGAGAAGCATAGTCCATCAGATATTCTTTTAGCGTCATCAATGCGTTTGGATGACAGCAGTTCTGAATCTGTCCGTTTTTCAAAAGTGTCATAAAACGATCGCCGGTACGCCCCTCGCGATAACATGCGGTACAGAAACTTGGGATGAAATCCATTTCCAACAACCATTTGACAATTTCGTCCAGTGTACGTGAATCGCTGACGTCGAATTGTTCGGATTTTTCGTCTTCTGGTTCTGGTTCGTAGTAACCGCCGACGCTAGTGCGTGATCCTCCGCTGATCTGTGAGATGCCGAGGCGAAGTGCACGTTCTCTTGTTTTCTGATTTTCTCTGGTGGAGATGATCATGCCTGTATATGGCACGGAAATACGGATGCAAGCAATCAGTTTTGCAAAGATATCATCATCAATTCCGTTGTCAAACTGATCTGGATCAATATCGTCGGCGCGTTTCAGACGCGGTACACTAATGGTATGTGGACCTACACCAAATGCGGCTTCTAGATGCTCTGCGTGCATCAAAAGCCCGGCAAATTCATAGCGGTATTTGTCCAGACCAAACAAAACGCCCAGTCCTACATCATCGATCCCGCCCTCCATTGCACGGTCCATTGCCTCTGTGTGATAGTTATAATCGTGTTTCGGACCAGTTGGATGAAGTTGGAGATAACTTTCTTTATGATAGGTTTCCTGGAATAAAATATAAGTTCCGATACCGGCCTGTTTTAGTAAGCGATAATTATCTACTGTTGTTGCAGCAACGTTGATATTTACACGGCGGATGGCACCGTTTTTGTGTTTGATGTTATAAATTGTTTTGATGCTTTCCAGATAGTAATCCATTGTATTATGTACTGGATCTTCACCGGCTTCCAGCGCAAGACGTTTGTGGCCCATATCCTGAAGAGCAATGACTTCGCGGCGGATTTCTTCCTGGGACAGCTTTTTTCGAGTGATATGTTTGTTTTTCATATGATATGGACAGTAAGTACATCCGTTGATACAGTAATTAGACAAATACAAAGGTGCAAACATGACAATCCGATTGCCGTAGAAATCCTTTTTGATTTGTTCCGCCAGTTGATAAATCTTCTGAGTTCTTTCTTTGTCTTCGCAGGCAAGCAGGACAGATGCTTCCCGGTGGGAAAGTCCTTTGCGGAGTGCAGCTTTTTTGATCAGAGTGTCGATCAGATCCAGATTGTCTTTGTTTTCATCTGCGTAAGCAAGTGTTTCGAGAATTTCTTCGTGATTGATAAAATCATCAGCACATTTTGAATAAACGTCATACATGGTTTGGTTCCTCCTGTAATTTTGGTTAAGAGATTCCTCTTGTTCTGTTTCTGTTATTTTTCGGCCTTTTGGAATAGTGCTAAGGTGTTTCTGTATTAAGAGAATCGCCTCTTGATGCAACAACTTCATAGCCGATTGCTTTCATGGACTGCCGTAAATGTTCTACAGATTCGGCAGCTTCGTCCCCGGTGCATATTTTGTTGTCATAGAGTAGGTAACTTTTTCGAACATCTGTCGGAGAAAGATTTGGCATTACCACATTTGCTCCTGCAAGGATGCCGCGTTCACGTCCGTTTTGCGCAATGGTTCCGAGTGCCGTTGTAGCAGGAAGTAGAACCTTCGGAAGCATTAGCCGGATAGCACCTAACAGAAAAAGTGTCAGATTTAATGTCCCGGCAGGTTTATCAGCAAAAACTGTGTCGTGATGCGGAATAAAAGGACCAATGCCGACCATTTGCGGATTTAGTTCTTTGAGAAAAAGCATGTCATCTGCCAGATTCTCTGGTGTCTGCCACGGAGAGCCAACCATAAAGCCGGTGCCGACCTGATAGCCGATCTCTTTCAAATCCCAGAGACATTTTTGACGGTGAGAGGCCGTTAGCTCCGGGGGATGAAGCAGTGCGTAATGTTTGTCATTATAAGTTTCGTGCCGGAGAAGATAACGGTTTGCTCCGGCGTCGTAAAGTGCCTGGTAACTTTCTCGGGAACGCTCTCCGATAGAAAGCGTGATGGCACAATCTGGAAATTCTTTTCGAATGGAAGAGACGATATCTACCAATACATGATCGGTAAAATAGCCATCTTCTCCACCCTGCAGAACGAAGGTACGAAAACCTAATTCATACCCTTTCCGGCAGCAATTCAGAATCTCTTCTTTTGTCAGCCGGTAGCGGTGTACGTGTGTGTTTCCACTTCGAATC
>JAHHTO010000159.1 GCA_020024595.1 Schaedlerella sp. | reverse complement strand
AGATATTACAATGGGGTCGTGAATAAGTTCAATACAAAAACAGAAATGTTTCCGGGAAATCTGATCGCAGGACTGTTTGGATTTCGAAGAAAACCGTTGTATGAGGTCAATGACCTGCAAGAACGTGAAAATGTAAAGGTGACTTTTTGAGTTTATGATAGGAGAATAGTATGAAAACGTATTTCAAAAATCATACACGCAGTTTTGCGTTTTGGGGAATCTGGATTTTACTCTTTTTCACGAGTGGTAATTTCGGACTGATGGGACGTCTGTTCTCATTTTCCAATAAAGCTCAAGAAACAGTGATGGAAGATTTGAATATGACAACCAATACATATCATACGGAGATTCAGATTCAAGAGGATAACTCTTATCTTGTGACGGAAGAGATGGAAGTATACTTCAATACTCCTCGGCACGGTATTTACCGCTATGTTCCACAGAAGGGGATCATTACGGAGATGAAGGAAGATGGAAGTGTTGTAGATCTCCCATATTATGCATATTTTGATAAGATGAGATCTTCGGTTCACGTAGAGGTAAGTGATGATAATGGCAATAAAGTATTTCGTTTTGGGGATGAGGAGACTACGGTAAGCGGAGATCAGGAATACAGATTTCAGTATGAAGTGAGACCGATTACGAGTAAAGGGTATGGAAATGTGTATTATAATATTTTCCCAACGGGATGGCAGAATGAGATTCCTGCGGGAAGCAGTTTTGTAATTACATTTCCCAAAAGTGTTTCAGAAGAATCTCTGCAGATTTATTATGGACGATATGGGGAGCGAATGGATGGCCGTGACATTGTAGATCTGACGTGGAATGGGAACACAGTATCCGGCGAACTGACAGAGGCGCTTCCGGTAGGAACAGGTATGACATTCTACATGCCGTTGGAATCAGGATATTTCGACTCCGTAAATACAATCTGGCCTGAAAATCTGTTTTTGATCTCCATTGCAGTTGTTGCACTTCTGATTTTAATAGCGCTGTTTTTCTTGTTTGGAAAAGATAGAGCAATCATACCATCTATTCAGTTTCAGCCACCGAAGGGGATGGACAGTGCGGCAGTGGGGTATATTGTTGATGGAAATGTGTCAGATGCGGACACTATTTCTTTGATTCTTTACTGGGCAGACAAAGGCTATTTGAAGATACGGGAAACCAAAAAATCAACGCTGGCTTTTATAAAGGTAAAGGAACTGCCGGAGGATGCCCCGGATTACGCGAAGACCTTGTTTTGCGGAATCTTCGGGCAGTATGCACCAATTGGGAAAGTGGTTATGCTTTCCAATCTAAAATATAAAATGGCAAAAACATTTTCTGAGGCAAAAAATCAAATTGCCAAAAGCTATTCCCATAGGGTATATACCAGAGGATCTAAAGTTGCAAGAATCATAAGCTTGATTCTAAGTTGTATTCCACTGTTTGTGTTTGCCGGATATCTGGTTTTATATACAATGGCAAATGCACTTGTGATCTTACTGCCTGTATTGTATTTTATAGGTAGTTTATTGTTTTGCAGAACGGTTGATTACTGGTATTCCAGACCAAAGAGTCTGCGTTTTATTTGGGGAAGTGTGTCTGCAGCGATGAGTGTGACATCAGTGACTGCATTTATTCTGGTATATGGTATCGGAATGGTAAGAGGAGCCATTTTAAATCTGTTCCCTGGGCTTATAGCAGTGGCAGTGGTCTCTCTTGTAGGTCTTGTGATCACAGGTTTTATGAAAAAGCGTACGGAAGAATGTGTAGAATGGATGGGATATCTTGCTAGATTGAGAGATTTTATCGAAACAGCAGAACTGGAGAGGATGCAGGTGATCGCACAGGAATCTCCACAGTTATTCTACCATATTCTACCTTTTGCCTATGTGTTTGGACTTACAGATATTCTATTGAATAAGATGAAAGAACTCACGCTTCCGGCACCCGATTGGTATGAGACCAGAAGTGAAAATATGACACATTTTGATTACTATATGATGCATCGAATGATGCATGAGGATATGCGGCAGGTGACAACCACAATATCTACGCCGAAACCGGTGGAGTCATCCGGTGGTTCTTCCGGCGGATTTTCGGGAGGCGGTTCTTCCGGTGGTGGATTTTCCGGCGGAGGCTTTGGCGGCGGAGGCGGCGGAAGCTGGTAAAAACAGATAAGAATTATAAAATATCGGGTCTCTGCAAAGTAGGAATATGAAAGTAGTGAGGGCTTGTAAGATGGACTATAAGTTATTAATGAATACGGCTGTGCTTGCCGGAGAGGTAATGCTTCGAAGTGGTGCAGAGACATATCGTGTGGAAGAGACGATTACACGTATTCTGGAAACTGCGCAGGTAGAGACTATGGAGACAGTCGTTTTAACGACAGGAATATTTGTTACGCTGGATAACCCGGATATGGAGAATATTTCTGTAATAAAGCGGGTGGAAAGCAGAGGGATGAATCTAAACCGAATTGAGCGGGTAAATGCAGTGTCAAGACGTTATTGTGCCGGTGAAATGACATTGGAAGAAGCGTATGAAGAGCTGAAAACAATCAAAGGACGACAGTATAAAAGAGTGATTTACAATCTGGCAACGATTGGTGTCTGCGCCGGATTTGCCCCTTTGTTCGGCGGAAGTTGGAGAGAAATTGCAGGAGCAGCAGCTGCCGGAGTTATGTTGGCATTGATTACTACCATTGGAAAGTCTCTGCATATTCATGGATTTATTTTGAACTCGTTTTGTGCATTTGGTGTTGCACTGACGGCAATTATCCTGAAAAACAGATTTTTGACTATGAATATGGATATCGTTATCATCAGCAGTATTATGCCGATTGTTCCGGGGGTTGCCATTACTTATGCCATACGGGATTCGCTACAAGGAGATTATCTGGCGGGGGCGGCACGTTCTATGGAGGCATTCATGACTGCCGCAGCGATCGCTCTCGGTGTTGGTGTCGGTATGGCAGTGACAGGAGTACTGCGTCCAGGAGGTGGTTTGTTTTGCATTTAATTTTGGGGACGGCAGGGAGTTTCCTTGCCATTCTATGCCTTGCAGTTTTGATGGAATGTCCCAAAAAACATCTCCCCTATGCTGGGATTGTCGGGGCAGTTGGAGGCGGAGTCTATCTGCTTAGTTTAGATTGTGAGATGGGAGTTGTAATCGCATCTTTTTTATCAGCACTTGTCATTGCGTTTTTATCGCATACGTTTGCACGTGGATTACATGCTCCGGTCACGATTTTCTTAATCCCAGGAATTCTTCCAACGGTTCCGGGAGCCGGGATGTATCGAATCATTTATTATATTATGGCGGGTGAAAATGGGCAGAGTGCATATTATTTTATTCAGACATTGGAAATCGCAGGTATGATCGCATTGGCGATCTTTCTTGTCGGTACGTTTTTTAATGTGTTAAAACAGATTCAAATGCGCAGAATGAAGTGAAGGAGTGAAAGGATAGTCAAATTCGTTCGTGGGAAAGAGATATCTAAATTTTTTTTAGATTTTCTAAAAAAGAGTTTGCATAAAAGATGGATTTTAGCATTGCCTGTCCATCTTTTTTATTGTATAATAGCCAATTGAAAAATGAAACAAGAACTTGAGAAAGAAGACAGGAGGAAGACAGATGACAAAGAGAAATGACATTCAAAAAGTACTGATCATCGGTTCCGGCCCGATTATTATTGGACAGGCTTGTGAATTTGACTATTCCGGTACACAGGCTTGTAAAGCATTGAAAAATTTAGGCTATGAAATCGTATTGGTGAATTCTAATCCGGCTACTATTATGACAGACCCGGAGATTGCTGACGTTACTTATATTGAACCATTGAATGTAGATAGAATAGAACAGATCATTAAAAAAGAGAGACCAGATGCATTGCTGCCGAATCTTGGCGGACAGTCCGGTCTTAATTTATGTTCAGAATTAGCCCAGGCAGGCATTCTGGATAAATATAATGTAGAAGTAATCGGTGTTCAAGTCGATGCCATTGAACGTGGTGAAGACAGAATCGAATTTAAGCATACCATGGATAAACTCGGTATCGAGATGGCTCGAAGTGAAGTTGCATATTCTGTGGATGAGGCATTGGCCATTGCAGAGAAGCTTGGATATCCGGTAGTTCTTCGTCCTGCTTACACGATGGGAGGAGCCGGCGGAGGTCTTGTATATAATGTTGAGGAATTGAAAACAGTCTGTGCCCGTGGTCTGCAGGCGAGCCTGGTGGGTCAGGTACTGGTAGAAGAATCTATATTGGGATGGGAAGAACTGGAGCTAGAAGTTGTGCGGGATGCAGAGAACAACATGATTACAGTTTGTTTCATCGAAAATATCGATCCCCTTGGTGTTCATACCGGAGATTCCTGCTGCGCAGCACCGATGCTGACTATTTCAGAAGAAGTGCAGAAACGTTTGCAGGAGAAATCTTATAAAATCGTAGAATCGATTGAAGTAATCGGAGGAACGAATGTACAGTGGGCGCATGATCCAAAGACAGACCGTGATATTGTCATTGAGATTAACCCGCGTACTTCCCGGTCTTCTGCACTTGCTTCCAAGGCAACCGGTTTTCCAATCGCACTTGTATCTGCAATGCTGGCAACGGGGCTGACGCTGAAAGATATTCCATGTGGAAAATACGGAACGCTTGACAAATATGTTCCAGACGGTGATTATGTGGTGATCAAGTTTGCACGCTGGGCATTTGAAAAATTCAAAGGTGTCGAGGATAAACTGGGTACACAGATGCGCGCAGTAGGCGAGGTGATGAGTATCGGTAAAAACTTTAAAGAAGCACTTCAGAAGGCAATTCGTTCTCTGGAGACAGGACGTTATGGTCTTGGGCATGCAAAGGATTTTGACAGCAAGTCCAAAGAAGCGCTGTTGAAAATGCTGATACATGCAACTAGCGAACGTTATTTTGTTATTTATGAGGCATTGAGGAAGGGCGCAACTGTAGAGGAGATTCACGAACTGACCAAGGTAAAACATTATTTCCTTGAGCAGATAAAGGAATTGGTCGATGAGGAAGAAGCACTGATGGCTTCCAAAGGGCGACTCCCGGAAGATGAAGCATTGATCGCAGCAAAGAAGGATGGATTCTCTGATAAGTATTTGAGTCAGATTCTGGAAATCAGTGAAGACGATATCCGTCAAAAGAGAATCGACCTCGGTGTAGAAGAAGCATGGGAAGGTGTTCATGTAAGTGGAACACAGGATAGTGCATATTACTACTCCACATACAATGCAGAGGACAAGAATCCAGTAAGTACCGGAAAACCGAAGATTATGATTTTGGGAGGCGGACCGAATCGAATCGGACAGGGAATCGAATTTGACTACTGCTGTGTACATGCGTCTCTTGCATTGAAAAAACTTGGTTTTGAGACGATTATCGTGAATTGTAATCCGGAAACAGTCTCTACAGACTATGATACATCTGATAAGTTATATTTCGAGCCACTGACATTAGAAGATGTGCTTAGTATTTATAAAAAAGAAAAACCGGTCGGTGTGATTGCACAGTTTGGAGGACAGACTCCATTGAATCTGGCGGCAGATCTGGAGAAAAACGGTGTG
>JAHHTO010000158.1 GCA_020024595.1 Schaedlerella sp. | reverse complement strand
ATATTAGAGAACTTGTTTTTTTATAAATAATTTTGATAAATACGTAAGGTTTTCCTTCTTTGAGTGTCTTATTGATGGAAGATAATAAAAAGGAAGGAGAATACGAATGAAGAAAAGATTATTATCTTTAATCAGCATGCTAGCAATTGTATGTACGATGCTCTTTGGGCAGGGACTTACAGCAGCGGCAGCAGAAGAAGGGGGTGTAATGATTGACGGGTCTTATCTGACAATGGAGGAATCCTCTGAAGGCTCCATTATGTCGAATCCACTTTTGAGAGGACAGCATCTGATGGATGGAAACAGTGGGATTTCCAAAGCCGGAAGAGGAAGAATTTATGCCTATGGTTCCACAACGGCAAATCATGATGTAGATTATATTGCGGTTATCGTTTATGTAGACCGATATAACGAGAAGACTGGAAATTGGGGACAGGTTGCGACATGGACTGTTGAGGATCAGAACACATCTTATGTATCTGCAGGGAAAACTGTAGCAGTACCACGTGGGTACTATTACCGTGTACGCTGTGAACATTTTGCGGGGAACAAGGCAGATAAACCGTATGACACAAATGTATCATATACAAATGGTATCAAGGTGGATTAGTAACATCACCTAAAAAGAAAAATTAAAGAAAAATTGTAGTAAAAAAAATAATTGTAGTAAAATAATTCAAAGCATTATTAATAATCAAAGCAGAGCAAAAAGTAAATAAAGAATATTTTCGAACCCCGAAAGCAGTCACCGTGTCGTAATCAGCAAAAGGAACTATTAACTAAAGTAATATAGAAGATAGAAACTTGTGCCGAGGAAAACACCACTAATTTTCATATTACATACAGTGACTGCTTTCGGGGTTCGAAATAAGAAGGGAAGCAATCGGTCTTATGCCTGATCGATTGCTTCTTTTAATGCCTTTGCAAGTTGATCCGGGCAGGAAGTTGCCTTAAAACCACAGTGGATTCCTTCGATGCGGGAAATTGCATCGTTTACGTCCATACCTTCGATCAGACGGCCGATTCCCTGGAGATTCCCGTTACAGCCACCGACAAAAGATACATTTCTTACTTTATGATCTTCAATCTCAAAATTAATTTCTTTAGAACAGACTCCCTTTGGTTGATATTGCATCTTGTATATCCTCCTTTATTGACTTAAGAGACAAGCCGTTTATTTTCAGAAGCATTTCTTGTGTTCCTGATTTCATAGTGATTATAACAAAGGGAGAGGGAAAATTCCAGCAATTCTTATTTTTCGTAAGCCAAAATTCGGCACAGACAGTCACAAAAAGACAAGGCAAATAATGATTCTTCAGGAAGGGTGCATGGAACCTGCAAAGTATTTATGCTGAGCGAAAAAGTGCTGGTTCATGTAGCTTTATAAAGAAAGCAGGAGAAGATATTTCTCGAGGGGATATGGCTTTGATATGTAGAAATATGTCAAACGGTTTTTGAGGAAAAGTATGGATTTATGGGATATAATAACCTCAACACAACCCGGGGAAAATTGTGAGAAAATAAAATCGAATAGCAGGAGGGCTTCGCTATGTTTAAGGAAGTAGTGACGGACACAAACATCGTAATTTATTTTATGATTGTGGTTGGTGTCATTGGAGTGCTGGCAAAAGTAGTGAACCAGTTTACATTGCGCCGTATGGTGAGAGCGGCGGGAAATATGTCCAAGAGTACACACAAATTGATAAAGCTTGTACGTGCAAAATACGAACATGCTTGTATGCTGCACGATAAAGTAGAAAATATAGATGCATTTGTAGAGAAATACATATATGAATATCGGGGATTTCTGCTTCGGATACATACATGGAGACAACTGGAGATTCAGACGGTTTGGTTTGCAGGAATTCTGGCAGCGCTGGGTGCTGTGTCTCATTATATGGCACATGGACTTTGCGAGCAGGTGTACCAGTATATCGGTGCAGGAGCTGCGGAGATGGTGCTTTTGTTTGTGATCAGTCAATTGTCGGACGAGCAGTATAAGATAGAAGCGGTAAAAAATTATATGGTAGATTATCTGGAAAATGCCTGTGCTCGTAAACATCGCAAGGTACGTCAGGTGGAGAAAGAACAGATCGATGTGATTCAACCGGAGACAGCCGGAACACGTCAGAATACCAGAACAAAAGAAGAGTCAGGAGAAGCACCGGAACTTTCTATTAGTATAGAGGGAGAGCCGCGTCGTGCACAGAAAGGGGAGGCTGCCCGTCAGGTAATTCGACGAGCTGTAAAAGAAAGGAGTGAAGATGCAGAGGAAAACGTTCTGAAAGAAGAAACGATCCGTCAGATTCTGGAAGAGTTTCTTGCATAGTGGGGGATAGAAAATAAGAGGTTGTGGGAAGTTCTAAATAAGGTGGAAAAGGACTGCGTATCGGACTGGAGATACGTGGTCTTTTTGTTTTTTCAATAGGTGTATCTTGCCTGTAAAGAAAAAATATAGTAAAATAAGAGCGATTTTAAAGGTAGATGAAATTATCAGGAGTGTTTGTTCAAGCAAAGGATAATGGATTTACAAAGGAGAGAAACAGATGGTGTATTGGATTATAATGGGGCTTCTGCTTGCAGTTGCATTAGGATTGATGATTGCAATTATAGTTACGTTGAAAAAGAATGGGCGTCAGCAGGATGAGTATGATTATGATGAGGATCTGGAAGACTATGTGGATGAAGAAGAGGAACTGACGGCAAGATCAAAGCAGAACCGCCGAGAAAGCAATGAATCAGAACCTATAAGTGTGCAAGATATACAAGAGAGACATCCTCATAAAAAAACGAAAAAACAATGGAAGGTTATTTTGGAAAATCTGGATACATGGGAGAAGTTTGATTTTATTTTCTATGACAATATTGGAATTGGAAGAAGCCGAAACAATGGCGAGTTTGAAAAATTCCTGACGGTAAAAGAAGATCCGAGAGTGTCGAAGATACACTGTGCGATTGTACAGAAGGAAGAACAGTTATATTTAAAGGACACAGGATCCAGAAACGGAACCTTTTTGAACGGTCAGAGGATTTGTCAACCGACTATGATTCAGAGAGATGATATTATTAGTGTCGGAGAAACTAAAATTGAAGTAAAGAAAGTGATGAGGGAGCGAGAATAATCGCTCCCTCATTATTTTTACTCTAATTTTAAGTACTTCTCAACAAGTTCGGCAAGTTCTAAATGTGTATTAGTGATCGTTTCCTGTACTGCCAGTTCGGATTCAAGTAATTTATAAATCCATTTACAAACAATTTTATCGATTTCATACTGAGGAATTACTTTATTGTTCGTAAGCTTTGGAGGAACTGTAGGTTTTGTATATTGATAAATGGAATGATACAATGGCAGCCATGGATAGAGTTCTGATAATTCATCATTTGTATAAGTACTGCTGATAGCAGATAATCCCCCAAGTAGTGACGAATAGTTAGCAATTTGTTCATCACATGTCCATTTAAGGAATTCAAAAGCAGCTTTCTTTTTGGTAGAATGTCTGTTAATTCCCAGACTCCATCCACCAAGTAAGGGAGCTCGGCCTGGAATCAAGTGATATCCGATTGAACCAATCATGCTACTCTTTCTCAAATCAGTGATATCTGATAAAAATGATGGATAAGAAATGAGCATGGCGGTTTCGCCAGAAAGAAAATCCTGTACGACGCTGATGTCAGTTGCTGTGCGGTAGTCCGGTTTTGCACTTTTAATAGAACGGACAAAATTGATATATGCTTTTAAGGATTGGTCAGAATCTAAGCAAATATGTCCGTTTGAGTCAAAGAGGTTTCCACCAAAAGCACGGAGCCGCATGTAAATTTCAGGGGTCAGGCATTCGCTGTAGGCTGTTGGAATGGACGTTCCATAAGCAATCGCAGAAGTTTTATTTGTAAAAAAGTCAGAGATAGTATTAAATTCTTTTAGTGTTACAGGAGGACGAAGAGAGATATTATTTTCTCTTTCATAATCTGCCTTTAGAGCATGGTTTTCAAATAAGTCTTTTCTGTAGTAAAAAATTTGCGGTGCATACATAAAGGGAACACCATAATAACGCCCGTTGAAAACACTATAATACTTCAGACAATTTGGTAAAAAAATGTCTGGGTTTAAAGAATTTATTTCTTCGGTAATATCTTCTAATATCTGTTCGGATGCGAGAGATGGCATCCAAGGGATATCATACATAAAAACATCATAAGGATCCTTTGTATCGAAACGATATTTTTCGAGAATACTTTCATATAAGAAGTGATGCGGTAGGATGGTTACTTCGGCATGGATTCTTGTTTTGTTTTCAAAATTTCGCAGAAGACCGAGCAGAGAATGAACCTGCGAAGTGTCAAGCATCAAAATCCGGATTGTCTGTTTAGTAGATGGTTTCTGTGTAGTACCGGCAGATGTTTTAGGTGTTTGATACGTGGCACCTGGAAAGCTGTGAAACTTTCCACCACTTAAAATTACTTTTTCAGTTTCTTTTGTTAATGGAGATTTCAGCTGCTCCATCAGAAGTTTAGAGGCAAGCTGTCCAAGCTTCATAGCAGGACGTACGGTGGAGGCTGAAGCAAAAGAATGTGTGTGAAGATTCCAGTGTTCTTCACCTAAGGTAAATACAGGAATATCTTCTGTAGTATATCCCAAAATTGTAATTCCTTCAATGATTCCTGAAGCAAGGGATTCAGAAGTGGTAACAATTACTTGAGGAGTGTGTGCTTTTAAAAGACGGATAGTTTTTCGGAAAGCATCTTCTTTACTCATATCTGTTTTTAAAAATATGTGTGAAGAAGGGGTGAGTCCATGATTTTTATAAGAATCATAAAAACCACGAATACATTCTGATTCGCAGCCAAAACTGGAAGGACCGGACATGAGATAAATATCTCGATATCCGAAATTTAAGAGGGAGTCTATCATATTTCGAAGAAGGACACGATTATTAAAAGATACGAAGTTTGCATCTAAGCTATGAATGTTTCGGTCAATCAGCACAAGAGGGATATTTTTGGATGTAAAGTTATCATAATAAAATTTCCAGTTTTCAGGCTGACATGACACAAGAAGTAAACCGCAGACTTGTTTTTTTAGAAGATTGCGGACTATGTTGTCTTCAAATTCAGGAATATTTTCAGAAAAGGCAAGATTTAAGTAATAGTCAGTATTCTGAAAATAAGATTTGATACCCTGAAAAAGTTGAACGTAATAGGAATCGTTCAAACTAGGCAGGATAATCCCAAGATCTGTATTAATTTTAGTTTTTAAATTCTTAGCATTTTGATTTTGCGAATATTGAAGTTCATCAACAGCGACTTGAATTTTTTTGGAGATTTCATTGCTTACCGGTTTAGTGTGATTCAAATAATTAGAAACTGTAGCAATAGAGACACCGGCTCGCGAGGCAACGTCTTTTATTGTAGACATAAAATCCCTCCTTTCTCATCAACGATCCCATTTTTGTTCAACATACCATAAATATATAGAAAAGTAAATGAAATACAATAAATATAAAGAAAAGTTAAACGTTTAAATTAAAATAATCAAAAAATTAACTTGAAATATTGATTACGTCGGAACAAAAATATAAAATGATGTCAGAAT
>JAHHTO010000157.1 GCA_020024595.1 Schaedlerella sp. | reverse complement strand
GTGTATAAACGACATCAGGGAATTTGTTTCGAAACACAATATTATCCGGATGCAATCAATCATAAGAATTTTCCAAGCCCAATATGCAAGGGGGGCGAGGTTTACAGAACAACGACAATTTATAAGTTTATATCGAAATGATCAAAAATACTTGGAGAATAAAGTATGGAAATAGAAACAATTAAAGACAAATATGAGTTATCAGATTCAGATAGAGCATATCTGGAAAAGTATGTGAGGTATATGTTAGAAATTCCGGAAGTGGAAATTGAAGAAGAAAAGAAATTGTTGGAAAGATCAGTAGGTTCTGATGAAGAATCTCAGGCTCGTTTAGTAGAAATTTATATGAAAAAAACAATCCATGTTGCTCTGGCAGAAATTAATAAAGGAGCTTCTTTGAAACAGTTAGTTGAATATGGAAATATAGGAGTTATATTAGGAGTTGAGAGAATTTTAGATGTGGGTACTGCGCATACAACTATTATGAATCATATGAAACAGTATATGAAGCTTTGTCTCTAGAATGTAGAATATGTCAACAAATTTTGGGAAAATTGCACATAGGATACGATGATATTACAATATAAAAAGCTGTCACTGGGCTTATGATATAATACCTTCAAGTAGAATGTTAAAAAACTACTTGAGGGTATTTTATGTTCTGAAAAAATGAAATCGATACAGTAAAAGGCAATTAATGTTGTCCAAACAACATACAGACAAAGAAATTTGGATTATACTTTTTACAATATAAATTGGAGTGGATAAAATGTTTAAATGGACAGATGAAAGTATAAAGTGGTGGCAGCGTGCAAAGGAATATACAAACCATTACAAAGATATGGCACAGATTATATTGCCATATCTTGAAAAGAACGAGTCGGTTTATGACATAGGCTGCGGTCTGGGATATATTGATTTTGAATTGGCACCGCATATTGGTCAGGTCAGATGTTTTGATATAGATACAAAAGTGCTTTCTGCATTGAAAAAGGAAGCAACGTCTCAGAAAGTAAGTAACTTATCAGTAACGAATGAAAACTGGCTACAGTTTCCGGATCAGAGTTGTGATACAGTTCTTGCATGTTCATTTGGATCACTGTCTGAATATCTGGATGATTTTCTACGTTTGGCAAGGAAGCAGGTGTTAGTATTAAAACGCAACAGATCAAAATTTGCACAGAAATATTATGAGGGACAGCATTTACATTCGGCAGCAGGTAGCGAAGCTTATTTGAAAGAGAACAGAATTCCATATGAAAAAATATCTGTTTTTAGTGACTTTGGACAACCACTGGAATCGTGGGAAGAAGCAGAAAAGTTTGTGCGCTTTCACAGAATCAATGGAGATGAGCCTGCAGAAAAATATTTGGAACAGCATCTGGAACCTGGGAAATACGGATATTCCTATTACCTCTCAAACCGGAAAGAAATGAGTCTGTTTGTGATACCAAAGGAGAATCGGACAGATGAAAAAGGAAAATAGAATCTTAACCATACTTAGTTTCATTTTGATCGTGATTTTTTTGGTATCGTTTGGTCTGGGGAAATATCCCATTCACTTGAAAGAACTTCTGGCAATTCTGGCTTCTAAAGTCGTTCCGATCAAACAGTTCTGGACAGATAACCAGCAAATAGCTCTGTTTAATGTAAGAATGCCAAGAATCCTTTTAGGGATTCTTGTAGGAGCAGCTCTTCCGACAGCGGGGGTATGTTATCAGGGAATTTTCAGAAATCCAATGGTGTCCCCAGATCTTCTGGGGGCATCCTCTGGTGCAGCGTTTGGAGCCGCACTCGCTATTTTAAAAGGGGCAGGCTTTTTGGGAATCTCATTGTCAGCCTTCTTTTTTGCACTTTTTACGGTATGGCTGGTATGTAAAGTAGGAAAACATACAAAAGGCAGTCCGGTACTGGGGCTGGTGTTGTCAGGTATTATGATAAGCTCGCTTTTTACTTCAGCAACATCGTTTTTGAAGTTGATAGCAGATCCGGATCAAGAGCTACCTGCAATTACATATTGGCTTATGGGAAGCCTTGCGGGAGCGAAAAAGTCGGATGTTATCTTTATGATGATACCGATGCTTGTTGGTATGATTCCTCTTTTTCTGCTCAGATGGAAAATGAATATACTTACACTTGGTGATGATGAAGCAAGAACGATTGGAGTAGATGTGAAGAGAGTACGTGGAATTGTGATAGCATGTTCCACGCTTATTACTGCGGCAAGTATATCTGTCAGTGGAATGATTGGATGGGTAGGCCTTGTGATCCCTCATTTTGCAAGAATGCTGATAGGCTGTGATTATAGGAAATTACTCCCGGCTTCAGTGCTTATGGGGGCAGCATTTATGTTGGTTGTTGACAATATTGCAAGACTCGCAACTACGTCAGAAATTCCAATCGGAATTCTGACATCATTTGTTGGCGCACCATTCTTTCTGTATCTTATTATAAGAGAGGGGGAATAGTTGTGGGATTTAAAATAACAGGCATGGATGCATTTTATGGAAATCATCAAGTGTTGAGTGATATTTCATTTTCTTTGAAAAGTGGCAGGCTTACCTGTGTTCTCGGTCCCAATGGGGTCGGGAAAAGTACTTTATTTCAATGTATTCTGGGGTTGAATAAACAGCATACAGGGGAAATCTATGTAGATGGAATGAACATAGAAAGACTGAATATACGTCAGAGAGCAGAAAAAATTGCATATATTCCACAATCCCATCAAGCAGTTTTTGCATATAAAGTACAGGATATTGTATTGATGAGTACTGAGGCTACAATAGAGGGATTGAATGGACCTAAAAGGAAACAAAGAGAAATGGCGATGCATGCGATGGAGCGTGTAGGAATCAGTCATCTTGCAGAGAGAAAATATACACAGATAAGTGGGGGTGAGCGACAACTTGTAATGATTGCAAGAGCACTGGCGCAACAGGCGAAAGTGCTTATCATGGACGAGCCTACTTCCAATCTGGATTATGGAAATCAGATTCGTATCATGTCACAGATCAAACAACTGGCAGAAGAAGGATATACAATCCTTCAGTCTAGCCATCAGCCGGAACAGGCATTTTTATATGCAGATGAGATTTTGGTCTTATGGAAAGGAAGAGTTCTGGTTCAAGGACCTCCCAAAGAGGTGCTGACTCAGGAGATTATTCAAAAAATCTACGGCGTTGACGTGGAAATAAAATCATTAAATAATGACCGCATCCGGGTATGTATACCTTCATGCCTGTGTGAAAAACGGTCGAAGGAGGGAAAACAATGAAAAAGAGAACAATGAAGATGAGGGTTGCGGCTCTTTCGCTAGCTGTTATCATGGCAGCAACGGGCTGTGGTGCAAAGAAAGAAGAACCTGTGGATGTACCAAAAGAAGAGGTGGCTGCAGAAGAACAGAACAAAACAGTCCTGTTTACAGATTCCTGTGGACGTGAGGTGGAACTTCCGGCACAGATTGACAGAATTGTTCCAATGGGACCACCCGCACAGATGATGCTTTTGGCAGTGGCACCTGAGAAAATGGTAGGGCTTACAAATGAATTAAATGAAAAAGAGGTTGCCTATTTAGGTGAGGAATGTGCAAAACTTCCTGAATTTGGCTCTTTTTATGGAACTGGAGATTTAAACAAAGAAGCGCTTTTAGCGGCGGATCCACAGGTGATTATAGATATGGGAGAAGCTAAAAATGGAAATAAAGAAGATCTTGATAGCCTCCAGGAACAACTTGGTATTCCTACGATTTTTATTGAGGCAAGTCTTGAAACAACGGGAGAGGCATTTCGTACATTAGGTGATATTCTTAATAAAGAGGAAGATGCAGGTAAACTTGGTGATTATTGTGATACAAAACTTGATATGATTCAAACAAGTATGGAAAAGGTTCCGGAAGAAGAGAGGGTAAATTACCTCTATGCTGGTGGAGACAATGGCCTTTGGGTCATCAGTAAAGGTTCCTTCCATGCAGAAGTACTTGATATGTTGGGAAATAATGTGGCAGTTTTAGAAGAACCTACAAGAAAAGGTTCGGGAGATGAGATTTCAGGTGAGCAGCTTCTTTTATGGAATCCAGATGTTGTAATCTTTGCACCAAATAGTATCTATGAGACAGTAAAAAATGATGAACTGTGGGCACAGTTAGGTGCAATTCAGAATGACAGATATTATGAAGTTCCGTCAGCACCATATAACTGGATGGGAATGCCTCCTGCAATCAATCGTTTCTTAGGAATGCAGTGGGTTGCAAAGATGCTATATCCAGAAGTATTCGATTACGAGATGTATGATGTTGCAAAAGAATACTATAATCTTTTCTATCACTATGATCTCGGAAAAGAAGAATTTCAGAAACTTACAGAAAACGCCGTAAAATAAAAGGAGATGCTTATGCTTTCATTAAAAGAAGACTTAACCAGGGCAGCAGCTTATCATGGACATTTGTGTTCCGGGCAGGTGTTAGGTGTCAGGATGGCACGCTATGCATGCAAGATATTAAAGATAGAAGAACCGGTTACTTCAAAACGCCTGATTGTATTTGTAGAGTCAGACAGGTGCATTGCAGATGCAATTGGTACAGTAACAGGATGTAAACTTGGGAAACGTACGTTAAAGTGGATGAATTTTGGTAAAACAGCAGCGACATTTGTGGACATGAAAGAAAACAGAGCGATTCGTGTTCGGACCATTTCCCATAAATATCCAAAAGAAGGTGAAGATCTTGAGCTGTTTTTCTCTAAATTCAGTGATGAAGAACTTTTTGCTGTGGAAGAAGTGATTGTAGATTTAAAACCAGGAGATCTTCCAGGAAGACCTTCAGAAGTACAGGTGTGTGAATGCTGCGGAGAAGAAGTGCTTGATGGCAGGCACGTGAACAAAGATGGAAAAATTTTATGTCGACATTGTGCCGGAGAGTGTTATTATAGAAAATAAGAAAACAGAGGAGGTATTTTAACAATGTGGGAAATCTATCACAGACTGATCGAAGGAATCCCTGAAAATATTCCGGTAACAGGATATACTTCGGGTGATGTATGGACAATGGTGCAGACGCCGGACAATGCAGGAGTCGCAATGACTGTGAATATTTCCTCAAGAGAACCGATTCTTATATCTGATCCGTGTACAATGGATTTAAAAAGTCTGGCACAGTGTGCAAAGTCATGGAATTTCAAAGAAGCATCTTTGGGAGTGGCAGCGATAAACGCTTATTATAATCAAGAACCACAAATTTATGACAGAAGTATCCGTGCAGGTGGTGCAAAAGAAGAAGATGCTTTTATCCTTTATGGGGATGAAATGAAAGGAAAGAAAGTAGCTGTTGTCGGTCATTTTCCGTTTTTAGAGAAGCAGCTTAAGGGAAATTGCAAGCTGACGATTCTGGAAAGGGAACCACAGGCTGGAGATTACCCAGATCCTGCATGTGAATATTTGTTAGGAGAGCAGGATTTTATACTTGTGACAGGCTCCACACTGGTCAATAAGACTTTACCACGTTTATTACAGCTTAAAAAGGCAGACAGTCGTCTGATTATGGTAGGACCTTCGGTGACACTAAGTTCCGTTCTTTACGAATATGGTGTGGATGCTCTTTCGGGAATGGTAGTGAAAGATGTGGAAAAAGCAGAAATGATTATACGAAAGGGCGGATGTGGAGGTATTTTTCAGGCTGGGAAAATGG
>JAHHTO010000156.1 GCA_020024595.1 Schaedlerella sp. | reverse complement strand
TGTTCCCCCATTAGAAACAGCTGCTGTAATCAGTGCCATGTGATAGGGATTTGTCAGCGTGTTTCCCTGTCCCATTGCTGTCATCATCATCTCTGATTCACTGGTCTTCTCATCTACAACAAAAGAACCTCTTGTGTAATCCAGCTTACATGGAAGCTTTTTGTTAAAGAGCAGTTCTTCTGCTGTCTTTCGATAGGATGACTTATTCAGAGAAAGTCCTATATTTGCAAAAGATGCATTGCAAGAATTGGCAACTGATGCACGTAAGTCTTCAAACCCGTGTACTGTGTTATTAAAGCATCGTATCGTTGTGTCATTCTGGGTAATTTCACCGTGACAGTCATACGTATAATTAGCATAATCAGGATGTTCGCGCATATACTCCAAGGTTGTCACAATCTTAAATGTGGAGCCCGGTGCATATGCCCCCTGCGTTGCACGGTTCAGAAGTGGACTGTTCTCTTCATCTGAATTCAAGTATTCCCACTCTGAAGCAATTAAATTCGGATCATAAGTTGGCTTAGACAACATCGTCAGAATCTTTCCGGTAGATGCTTCCATGACAACAATTGCCCCTTTGTTATCTCCCAGTGCGTTATATGCTGCCATTTGAAGATCTGCGTCTAATGTAGTGACAATGGTATCTCCTACATCTTTCTGATCTTGAAATTCATTGCGCAGTTTTTCTATGAAAAACGCATTGGATGTAAGCAAATCAAAATTTTCCGTTGCTTCCAGTCCACTTTTTCCGTAATCCGGATCACTGTAACCGACTACATGGGCAAATACATCTCCATACGGATATACACGGTATTCACTGCCATCCTCAGAAAAACTGGTTCCTGCAAGCATGATGCCATTTCGATCTGTAATCTCTCCCCTGATCACCCGCTCAGCAAAGTTATTCTGCCTCTCATTATAAGGACTGTTTACAATCTCTTTTGCACGCACAATATTAAAATATATAAGATATCCCATCAGTGCCACAAAAAGAAGTACAAAGAAATACGTGATTCTAGCGAATTCTTTGTTTCGGGACTTCTTCGAACCTCGACTTTTGCCGCCTGTTCTTTGATCCCTGCTGGGTTCCTGTCTGTCTTGGTTTCTTCTTTGCTCTTCTCGCCGCTTCATTTCTAATTGCTCTCTCTCTTTTCTTTTCAATAATCTCTTCTTCATCTTCCCGGATAATATAAAGTCCCTGTATGATTCCAAACATAATCATAGTACTCAACATGGAACTTCCACCATAGCTCACAAGCGGAAGGGTGACCCCTGTGGACGGAATAAATTTTGTAACTCCGCCAATTGTTAAAAACACCTGGAAAATATAGCAGGTTCCAAGACCAAGTGCAATTAATTTATAAAATTGATTATGAATCTCCATTGCGATATTCAGAAACATCACATAACAGCTTACACAGATCAATATCAGACACAATGCAAAAATCAATCCTAGTTCTTCTGCAATTGCAGAAAAAATAAAGTCAGTATCTGCGACAGGAATCAGATCCGGACTTCCTTGACATAGCCCCATCCCAAACCAGCTTCCTGTGCCAATTGCAAACAAAGACTGTGCCAGTTGATAACCTCCTTCGCTGTAAGTTGCAAATGGATTTTTCCATGCAGCTACACGTACTTTAATATGAGCAAACAAATGGTATCCCACAACCGCTGCAACACTTCCTCCCGCAAGGCCTGCAATCGCATATAAAGGCTGCCTTGTTGCAACATATAGCATAACCAGATATACGACAAACAAAATCAATGCAGCACCAAGGTCTGTAGATAAGACCAGAATCAACACATGAGCCGCCGCGATCGCTGTTGTGATCACTACTTCTTTAAAAGACGCCGCCTTTTTTAAACTAGATGCCACAAAAAATACAAATAATATTTTTACAAATTCTGATGGTTGAATTCCAATTCCTGCAATTGTAAATCCAAGTTTCGCACCGCCTGAGGTCACTGCAAATACTGCTACAAGTGCAAGGGCACCAAATCCTACCCCTGCATAAATATAAGTCATATCGATCAGGGATTTCATTCGGCGGATGATGACCGGAACAATCAGACCAATCGCTGCTCCCAGTCCCACAAAAATAAACTGTTTCACTGCATTCTCATAAGAAAGACGTGTAATCATAATCAAGCCAATACTAATGAGCATACACATATTATTGACAATCAACCTGGATACCGTCGGATAAATCAATGAGTATAGCAAAATTACAGCCAACAGCAGAACAACTTGCGCTACATAGAAAAAAAGCATCTTCTTTTCCAATGTTTTCAGATACATCACAAGATATGCCAAAAACTGCATCAGAAACATCACAATATTCTGACGAAACAGTACCGACTTTTCATCTTTTTCATATTCTTTTGTGAAAATAGAAAAACAGGAAAACGTGTAAACTGCCATCAATATAATGATAAGATATTTTGATATTTCTACAATAATATTAACCACTTAGATAATTCCTCTCTTAAAATGTCCCCTTGTAAACTTTTCCTGAAACTGTTCTGGTTGGTGATTTTCAACAAAAATATTGTGGTATGCTTTCAGAATCTGTTCTGTTTCTTCTCCATCCTCTTTCGAAAACTGAAGCCGTACAGAACGACACCCAAGTTCTTTCAATTCCGCCTCTTGATCTAACAGGTACAGCGGTGTTGAATTATAAATCACATTGTAACATTCCCGACAACGGTTGCATACCGTAAATGGATTCTGCAATCGGTCTATCATCTCAACAAATCTCTCTTTCTTCTGACATCCAGATACTGTATTTGTAATACACTGCGCAGAAATCATTACAGGAAGATAGCCGTAAATAATCAGTTCTCCATTCTCTGCTCCAAGCTTACGAATCTCCTGCCTGTTTAATTCCAGGGGTAAAGTGAACCGTTCCACGCCGTAATTCTGCCAGAACATTTTCGTATATTGATTAAACACATATAGATTATGGTCTAAAATCACGGTTCTGTCAAATCCACATTTTTTTAAAAACTGCACGGATTCCAGATTACGCACGAGAACACCATCAAATTCTTGATTCAAAATCTTTGCATAACGTTTCTGAAACAATTCTTCTGTATTCATACGAAATATATGTGGTAAAGCAAGAAAAACTTCTCTTCCCTGCTTTCGTATCTCACCACATAGTTCCATTGCATCATCACAATCCAGAAGTTCTCCTTGCATCGCACTGTCCACATAAATCCGTTCTACTTCCGCAAATTTCGCTGCTACTCGCAGATGTTCTTCTTTTTCCGCCAGAATACTCAGTGTAGTATGTCTTCTCTTATTTGTACAACGTTCCGCTTTCACTGAATTTTCTATCAGTGGATTCACTGCAAAAGTAGTTTTACAGGTATTCTCATTTCTATGATAACTTTCACAGACTGCTCTCTTCAACATTTCCAAAGCCTGTCTGCGAAGTTCGTTCAGCTGCTGCATCGGAAGGAATACATCTCCTTCAATAATAACTTCGATCTTCTCAAACTCAAACTCGGTATTCCCCGTTTTTGATATTTGCTTTCGAACACGTCCCTCATCAAGAGGACTACTTGCAGCCGGCTCCACTCTCTGCTCAGAATAAACTTCTACAGAAATTTCACCACAACTTACCATTAATTTGGCAGCTTTCCCGACGGAAAGAGTTAAGGAACCACAAATTTTTTCTTTTATTTTTCCAGAAAGGTATCTGTCTGCCAGCTCAGTCAAAAGCTGTTCATTCTTCGTCCGATACAAAAGACTTCCCGGTGCGATCCGTTGTCCTTTTGGTACAAGAAGGTGTACTGATGCGCCTTTCTCATATTCTGTACCAAACGTATAATTCTCCTTCTGTTTTGAAAACTCCAGTACGTCTCCTTTATGAATCTTTGTAAGCGCCTTTCCGGTCACTTCTCGCCCTTTCTGCTTTGTTACTTTCAAAACAGCAACCCCCGCATGATTGGGGCGGCTGATACTCATCATATCTCTTCCGTTGTGCTGCTTATAATATCCATTGCTAAAGCCACCTCGATTATAAAGATCCATCAGGTGTTCCCTGTCTTCGCTGCTGACTATAAATCCTTTTCTTCCACGTTCCAGATAGAGATCCAGATATTTGCGATACACAGAAGTAACGCCTGCAACATACTCCGGCCGTTTCATCCGGCCTTCTATTTTAAAAGAGTCAATTCCCGCTTCCACAAGATCCGGAATCAAATCTAATGCACAGATATCTTTCGGACTTAACCAGTGTTCCCGCTCTCCATTCACTGTATAAGGAAGGCGGCATGGTTGTGCGCATTGCCCACGGTTTCCGCTGCGACCGCCAATCAAACTGCTTAACAGACATTGTCCTGAATAGCAATAACATAGTGCTCCATGTACAAAACATTCTATTTCCATTCCTGTCAGTACTTTCATCTTCCGGATTTCTTCCAAAGACAGTTCTCTGGCAGGAACAATCCGGACAGCACCTTGATCCTGCAGAAACTTTGCTCCTTCCGGAGCAGTTACTGTCATCTGCGTACTGACATGAATATCCAATTTTGGAAAATATCTCCGTACATAATCAAAGACTCCCAAATCCTGCACAATCACGGCGTCCAGCCCGTTTAAGTACAGCGGTCTCAAATAGTCTCCAAGAATATTGATTTCCCCATCTTTTAACAGTGTGTTAACAGTCAGGTAAAACTTGCGGCCGTGCAGATGCGCATGATCAATCGCCTCAATAAGTGCTTCTTCTGTAAAATTCTCTGCATAAGCCCGAGCGCCAAAACGAGCGCCTCCTGCATACACAGCATCCGCGCCTGCTGCAATTGCCGCCCGGAAACTTTCAACACTTCCGGCCGGTGCCAATATTTCTACTTTTTGATTTTTGCCCTGTTTCTGAATCATCTATACTCCTTAACCACTCTCTATCTGATAAAATGATATAAAAGAGGCTGTCATACAGAAGACAGCCTACTATTCTTTACTTTCTGCGATTCTTCATCTCTGTTTCGAGCTTAACAATCTGCATCTGTAAATCATTATTTTCTTCTTTCATCTTTGCCAGTTCTTTTTCTGCATTCTCAAGCTTAATCTGTACGGAAATCAGCTCATGCTTCAAATCGTACATTTCTTTGTCTTTCAGCTCAATATCGCTTTCCAGAGAATCCCCTTGCTTTTTCGCTTTGAAATAATCATCGGCAATGTTCAGGGCAAGGAGTACATTACGTGTATCAGCACTCTGTTTGCGGTATCCCTCGCTATTCGTGCACTCTGTAATTTTATGATTCAAATAAGAAGAAACCTTCTGTAAATATTCTTCTCTTTCAAAACCACTCAAAGTATACACTTTTCCGCCGATTAGTACTTCTGTAAAATGTTTTGCTGAACTCATAGCTTCCTCCCCTTGTACTTCTTAACTGTTATTATAAACTATTCAGCAGTAAAAACCAACTGTTTTTTCAATGTTTTCCAATTTCTTTACTACGCATTGTATACAAGTATACGATTACATTTGATACAATTAATTCTCAATCAAAGGAATTCCAAGGTGGCGATATGCTAGCTCTGTCACCACACGACCTCTTGGTGTACGTTGTATAAATCCATTTTTTAAAAGATAGGGTTCATATACATCTTCTAGTGTTCCTGCATCTTCAGAGATAGATGCTGCCAGTGTATCCAACCCCACCGGTCCCCCCTGAAATCGATCAATCATCGTCAGCAGAATGTTTCGGTCAATGTGATCCAGTCCATACTTG
>JAHHTO010000155.1 GCA_020024595.1 Schaedlerella sp. | reverse complement strand
GGACAGGAGATAGTGAGTTTTATTTCCCTGAATTTAAAGAAATAAACAACAAAAGAACATGTTTCATTATGGAGGCGACCTACAAAGGGAACATTACTTTCTATCGCATTGATTTTTTCAAAAACGGAGAGTTTTTCCTGCCGCAACGCAATTCAAGGTATATATTCAATATTTTGGAGGTTACTCAACAGGGACATGCTACCAAAGAGGCTGCCTTGGAGGGAACAGGTGCAAATGTGCAGAAAAAGATTTTGATAGATATCGAGGATAACTCCAATGCGGTGGCAACGGACGGTACGTACCGTTTCAGTTTCGGAGCGGTAAACAGTGCTGTTCTTGATCCGAAGAACTTTCTGATAACGACCTTTGAAACAGACAACAGTTCCGAAGTTTCTGTCAGCCAAATCGAATCCGAAAAGAGTTGGCTTTCTAATCTAAGGGTCGAAAAAAAAGGATCAAAGATTAAAGAAGTGGAAAATCAGGATGGAACGAAAAGCAATATCACAGTGTATAAATGGGAGATATACGGAGATTTTTCCAATTGCGACCAATTGAAAACGGATTCTCCCATTTGGGGAAGAAGAACCCAGCAAGTAAAACTCATATGCGGAGGTTTTGAAAAGAATATCGGTGTCACACAGTCGCTCATGCCTTTGATTTTTGTAAACTATAAGGAATATGTGAAAGGGGAGGGGACTAAAGAAATAGAAGTGAATTCCTTGGAGTATGATCAGATGGATTGGACTATAATAAACAAGCGGTATTACAGAGGATTGGATTTACGCCCGAAGTCTCATAAACTCAGGGTTTGGATAAAATGGGAGGCCTACTCTACAGGACAAAGTCAGGCCGCAACCGAACTGAAATTACATATAAAGGTGTGGAAAATGCAATCTGACCGAAGGACTTATACAACAACAGAAACGACAAAGGTAGTAACGATGGATCGCTCCAATAATGGAATGGCTTATTTTGACGTCGATATGCCAGATGTGCAAAATTCAGACAGGGGATGTAAAAATTGGATAGAGGTCACTGCTTCGACGAAGTCATCAGTAGATACTAAATTATATGTAGAGCAACGCTATATTCAAGATGACGATAACAGGCATTCCTATGTTTTCTTAAAAAATTGAGAGAGGAATTGAGTTAGAGGCTATAAAAGGGATGATGGCCAAAGGAATTGCGGATAATTGAAGACTGCTCAGATTTATTTGTGTTATACTTTTTTATGCAAATCATGAAGAAAACGGGTCGTGTTGGATTTTGAATCCCATAAAAAAATGGCGAGGATATACTCGCTATTATAATAACGGGCATTCGATATAAAATCAAAAAAGAAAAGGCTTTTTAACAGAATCTGTCTTATTCTCTTGTCTGCACATAGTCCAAAAACTTACCCTATTTCAAAGATTCCGGTTGTCCTCTTTCCTTGAATGAACATGCATTTGAGACTCTCCCCCCTTGTCATTGATTATCTGATGCTGTTTGAGAATCCGAAAAACCAGTCCATGGAACATTTTCCATGCTCGGCAAGCCCTTTGAATGTCTTATGAATTAGAATCTTTGGTTACGGCATACACTTTAGGCAAATCCCAATGAGAACTTATGAGCAAGGATTTTAATTATTTGAATAATTTTTGGAGTCAGATTTTTACCTACAGAAATGACGTCGAATATCCCATAAATGATATGATGGTGGAACAAACGATAAAACTAATCACAGGCCAGCGAAGAAATAGCCTTTTCTTCGACAGGATGAAGGGAATCCAGAATTTGGCTGATGTTTTTCCGAGATTACTTCGGCAAACTGTTCAGAGGATTAAAAAAGAAAGGATTACGAAAATCTTCTTCCTATGAGAATAGGATATGCAAATAATAACAATTAAATTTGTGGACTCTTTTTTAGATGATATTAGCAGGCATCCGTAAAAAAGAATCCACGAATTTGGATGTTTACGTACATGCACGTAACATCAATTATCAATATCAATTAAGTTAAATTTTAAGTCGAATTTTAATTCCCATCCGTTGGATAGTTTCACTTCAAAATCTGTCCGATCACGTTCTATTTTGAGAATCTTCGCTTCCGCATAGTTGGTGGCTACGTACTTTTGGATAGGGGCAGGTATTATATCCTGTGGGACTACACTGAATTTGCAATTTACTTCAGTCCAGTTTCCTTTTCTGTCAAATTCCACTTTGTTGCCGTCTGTGAAAATGACATCGTAACTTTTCTGTAAGAAGTCACTTTCAACTTTGGCCATGGCAATGTTGCTGTTTGCAAAATGTTGTTTGATGAACAATTGTGCCTTCTGCGGCATTTGGCTTACCTGGATAGGGTTATCATTGTTCGCTCTTGCAGAGGCTTGCAGAGTGAACAGGCATACAAATAAAATAAGAAACTTTTTCATACTCGTTTACTATTGGAACTTAATTTATGGTGCAAAGATAAAGGGCGATTCTGAAAAAAATTGGGAATTCT
Source organism: Schaedlerella sp. (assembly GCA_020024595.1). Classification (GTDB taxonomy): domain Bacteria; phylum Bacillota; class Clostridia; order Lachnospirales; family Lachnospiraceae; genus Schaedlerella. Next base: position 3,283 of record JAHHTO010000155.1, on the reverse strand, counting down.
CTCGATTCCATTCTTTTTCTAAATATAGGTTCGATTATTCTTGTTCATCTGGTTGAACTTGTACAATATCATTACACAACATTTAATGCCGAGCGATAAATCCGACCTGCAATAGGTATGAAAATGATTTATACAGATGAATGTCGCCGGCTTTCAGTGGATTGAATTCGTTCCATGTTAATCTGTATAATCTATGGTAAAATTATTCTTCCGTAATTCGAAACAGTGTTCTTCATTCTCAAAACAATACTTGAGAGAGAGTGTGTGTAATTTACAGATGGAGTTAGCTATGGCAAGTCCCAGTCCGGTCGAACCGTCCTTTTTGCCTGCCTGATAGAATCGTTCAAAGATATGGGTCGCATCCAGAGGGTGGCCTGTGCCGCTATTCCTGAAGGTTATGCTATGACCGGTTATTTCAATCCGGATATGCCCACCGTCTATGTTGTGTACAAACGCATTTTTAAGCAGGTTCGTTATCAGGGCTACTGTCAGCGACTCATTCATCTCCACCCGAAATATTCCTTGTTCACTCAGCGTTAGTTCAATTTCCCGATAGCCGTATACTTCTTTATAATCTTCTATATATCGCTTGAGCATGCTGTTGAACTCTACCGTTCGGGTATCGGAGAATTGTCCGTTATCTATTTTGGACAGTAACAGCAGCGATTTATTGAGCTTGGTGATATGCTCCAGGGTCTGGTGCGTTTTTATCAGCTCTTCCAACTGTGCTTCAGACAAGGAGTCGTCTTCCATCAGCATTTCCAGGCGATTCCGGCAGATGGCCAACGGTGTTTGCATTTCGTGTGAAGCATTGCCGATGAATTGCTTTTGCTGTTCAAAGATGTGCTCGCTTCGTTCCGCGTTGCGGATGGCTGCCTCGTTCAGCTTCCTGAACTCCGTAATTTGCGTTTCATTCTTCAAAGGGCGATTGGGACGGCCTATCCTGTAGGCATCCAGCCAGCGCAGCAGGTTGTAAAGTGGCTTCATGCTGCGGTGAAATATCCAGATGCAGACAATCAGGATGGTGAGCAGCAGGACGATGTACAGAAAAATAATCCATCCCAGCATGGCGTCTTTCAGGTCATCCTTTTCAATCGTTGGCGTCAATACAGTAAGCTCATAATATTGTCCTTCGTCATCTTTGAATAAGGTGGTCAGTATGCGTGCTGGTTCTGTCTCTTCCTTCTCCGCAATATATACCATGGAGTCTTTGTAGCAGACATCTTTGTGTGCATATGTATACTCTTTACTTACTTTTCTAAGATAATATTGATTGTTCGACCCATTGTTTATTGAAGGCAACTCTTTACCGGCCAGGGTACGGATAATGATGGCTTCCGAGTAATCCTCCAGAGAGTCGTCTACTTCGTCGTTTACTTCGTCTATCACGGCAATATAGAAAAACACGGCCCATGCTCCGAGAACAACAGTCAGTATGGCTGCGATGCGGATTATGATACGGTATATCAACTTCATGGAGGTAGATTCTTTTTATTCAACAGTCATTTTGTAGCCGAATCCATATACGGATTTAAGTTCTGCCAAGGCTCCGGCTTCTTGGAGTTTTTTTCTCAGATTCTTGATTTGCGCATAGAGGAAATCAAAATTGTCCACCTGATCAATATGATCTCCCCACACCGATTCGGCAAGCGTGTTTTTGCTTACCAGTCGTCCGGGACGGTTGGCAAAGTAGAGAAGAATGTCATATTCTTTGCGGTTCATTTCTATTGCCTTGTCATTTATGAATACTTGAAATGTATCGGGGACAATACGTATGTTGGCCATGCGTATGTCCATTTCTCCGTCGCGATGCTGACGACGGATCACGCTTTTGATGCGGGCATTTAATTCTGCAAGGTGAAAAGGTTTGGGCAGATAATCGTCAGCTCCCAATTCCAGCCCCTGTACTTTATCATCCAAAGAGTCTTTGGCCGAAATGATAATTACGTTGTCCCGTTTACGCATCTTTTTCAGTTGCTCCAATAGGTTTAGTCCATTGCCGTCAGGCAACATAATGTCCAGCAAGACACAATCGTAATCATAGTCTGCTATCTTGCGTAATCCAGACTTGAGGTCTGCCGCATTTTCCACTATATAGCGTTCCTTTTCGAGCGAACGCTGGATCAGTTCCCTCAATGAAGGTTCGTCTTCGGTTGTTAATATTTTCATAGTTTTTTGTATTTATACTTGTAAAGAAAAGGATTTTTTTGAAATATAACTGTAAGGAATCGTTTTTTATTGTTGTCCGATAAAACTTTGGTCTGATAGAAGTTGAACCATTGAACAAGAGTAAAAAATGTTATTTTAAAACAATACCATAAAAAGTAATAATTCTATTCATTCCCTAATTATGATTTCCGAAAAGAAAAAGTTAAATCCAATCCTCATCATAATTCCGGTGCGGTCTTCTCGTCAAATGTTTTATATACATTCAAATATTGTTTCTAAAGATCTAGAATCAAGGATAATCCAATTCCGGAGGTGACCGCCATCACGCCCGGAATTGGAAAAGACATGGCAGCATTCAAAACAGAATACGGAGCCATAGCAGAATGGAAACCAATATTTACAGATTGAACATATAGCAACAGATTTTTATTCCGTTTAGAACTTTACCGGAAGACAGCAAAAATTGGAAATAGTAAAGCATTCATTTGGCAAATCATTTATTTTGCCAAATACAGAAGCATGTTGCTTTTGTATTTCGGTTTTCTCTTGGTTTTTCTTCAAAAATCTGCTTTACCTGCTTGCTCTATTGTTTTCCAAGTTAGAAGTTTCAGTATAATTATAGCCAGATACTGCCACTTTCTGTATCTCCTGCCTTATAGGTATAAGTGTAGAAATCCTGTAGGGCTTCAGTCCATGTGATTCCAAAGGTTTTCATAATAGAATGAACAACCTTATTACTGTCATCATCAAGTGAATCTTCTGCAATCTTACTTGCATCCTGATCTTCGTCAATATCAATATAGTCTTCACGACTCCAGAATACTACAACAGGAATATTTATGTTTATGTCCCAAGTCCCGTTTTGTATAAGAGTGCCGGACGGTTTGTAAAAAGGGTCATGCTTTCCTGTTTGCGGGTTAATTTTAGCCTTGTATCCATGATACAGCCGAATCTTTAAATCAAACTGTTTCCGTTCCTTCAAAAAGCGTATAACCCCTTTAAAGCCTAAAGGATTGTCAGCACCTGTAATTTCCGCACCATCTCCGTGTTTCGTCTTATTCCAAGGAGTGGTGTCTACGTAAAGATAATCGATCATCCTCTCAGGCATATCGTC
>JAHHTO010000154.1 GCA_020024595.1 Schaedlerella sp. | reverse complement strand
GGTACGCTGGTTGCTCGCATGATGCGCTGGAGAAACATACCATACGGAATCGGCTTAGAAATCGTGTACTGCACGCCCGCTTCGGTAACAGTGCTCATTTGTGTACCGTCGCTTTGGATTACATCACGACTGCTGTGCATGACTACATCCGTAAATACTCCGGGCTTATTAAGCAGAGAAAAGACAACAGCTTCCATGTTGTCGTCTAGATCAGCATCATAAAACAGATAATAGCGCTGATTGATTCTTTCCCATAACTCCCGCATTTCATTGTAGACAGCCTTACGGATTTTAACCGGCTTAGGCTTTTCTTTGTTACGGTCCTTGACCTTGCCCTCTGACAGACCTGTTGCAAAGGCAGGGTATTCTTCAAAGAACTGGGCTCTGTTTTCTAGGCGGATACGGTTATGTCGGTCGATGTAGTGCTTATCATACAAATCATCAAACAGGTCATCGGCCGTCATGCCCAGTTTAGCTGCCACCTGTGTAAGCCGATCTTCGGAGATTGTGGATGACTGCGGAATTTCTCCATTGATCTGGTCAACTAGACGCTGAGCAAAATCTGCTTCCGTAAAGTCAACAATATAGTTGAGGTGGAATTCTTCATTGGAAATTCGATTACCATTTTCGTCAACAGGCAGGCGCAGACCACGCCCCACTTCTTGCAACTTACTGTTGTCGCTGCCGCTGGAACGTAGCTTGGCGATGGTGAACACATTGGGATTGTCCCAGCCTTCCTTCAAGGTCCATTTTGAGAAGAGAAAGCGCAGAGTGTTGTAACTGCCATCTTCGTTCCTAAAGGAGAGCAATCGTTTTTTTCCGTTCAGAATAGCATCTACTTCCTGCGCAATAGCCTCATCAGAATTGCTGTTATCCTGTGCGAAGTATCCTGCATGGCAGGCAGAAATATTGGCCAAAGATGATTCCAGGTAGGCCCGATACTCTGCATCATGCTCTGTCAAAGAGGCAATGGTTGACTCGATTCTCTCTTTCAACAGCCGTTCAAACGCCGTCAGGAGATAGGGCATTTTGCCCGCTGCATTGGGCCGATAAGAAGAAATATCGTCAATGAAGAAAAGTGCCAGCGTTTTGATTTTGCAGGAGCGGTTGCAGAAGTTCTCGCGTTCTGTCTCAAAATGCCGCTCTAGAGCTAGACGAAGCATCTGTTCTTCATAAGAGGACATATAGATATCGACATCCATATTTTCTCTAGAAGTTTTTGAAACGCCGTTGGAGAACTCCACGGTATTCTTCGTGATAGCCGTGATGGTGATTCCTTCAAAAGCATCGCTGACGATTGCCAGCGAATCGCCCGTTTTAAGGACATAGGACTTTGTGGGCTCATCTTTCGCATGGTGCTGGAAGGTGACAGAGTCCTTACTTTTTATGGAAAGAATTTTGACTTTTTCCTCCTGTTTGGAAAGAGGTTCAAAGTGTTCCTTGGCTACACCCTTGATCAGTCCTTGGTTAAAAGACTCGCAGGCATTCAAATCGTAGAGAAGATTTTGATAATCCTTTACCGTGATTTTATTTTGGCCTCGACCTGTGGTAATTTCCGGAAATGTAGCTCCGAAGCGAATGATACACTGAGGTTGAATCTCATTTGCAATAGCCTGAAATGCCTTTTGGTCCCGTGAGAAACGATGGGGCTCGTCGATGATTACTACCGGATTTGTGGCACGGATGGCGTCATAGGGACGATAAAATCCCTCGGCGCCATAATCATAGTCATCTCTCCATAACATACCGGTATCACGTCCGTCGCGCTTGGAATTGCTGGTTAGCAGCTGCATATTGACCAGCAGAACATAGATTTTCTTTGTGTTTTGGCAGCTGCCTTTAATGAAGTCACTGACAACGCTGGGGAAATAACTGCGTCCGGTTTTCTTGTTTTTAGGTGCTTCCAAAACGCCCAACTCAATGTCAGCGCCGTATCCGCAGACATCTGTAAAATGGCGGCGAGAGTAATCATCTTTCATGAATTGCTCAGTGCCGGCCTTAATTGCCAGAGAGGGCACTGCAATAATGAATTTGTTGAGTCCATAGCGCTTATGGAGCTCGTAAATTGTCTTGGTATACACATAGGTCTTGCCGGTACCGGTCTCCATTTTAATATCCAAATTGAGGCAAGAACCAATGGGGTCGAAGCTTCGATATTCCGGTGCAATAGCCTTCTGGAGCGTTTGGATATTCGCCGCCAGGGTCTTGTCCGTCAGGTTGATCCGGGGATTTTCATAAAACTGCACCGGAGACTTGAATGCAACGCCCTCTAACGCTCCGCAGATGGCATCAATGGCTTTTTGCTGATGCGGCAAACCTTGTTGGAGGATCAATTCCATAATAAAAGTCCTCCTTAATAGCGAATATCGAAGTGAATCCGCAGATTCTTTTCAGTGCCCTTCAAACGGGCCAGATTGATTTTCAGCGATTCCAATTCTGTCCATTTGAAGCTGTAGCCAAAGAGTACCACATTTTCCGGATTAAAGCTGCCGTCCGTTTCATATTTCTCACAGATTGCAGCAATCGCATTCTCACTTAGCTCAGGATGGATCAGATACAGATGTTTATCCATGTGGTAGGTTGTATACCCGGCAAAATCAATGGCATTCACAGGAGCGGTAAATCCATAGCCATCACGGACAAGCCAGGTAGAGAGGACCGTAGGCACGCCAAAATCCTCTAGAATGGTATTGGTGACATACATACCGTTATCATCAGGAGAGAATTGCTCCAACTGATCCAAAGTAGAATTGGAAGGCTCGGCCAGTGTATAGTGACGGAATCCCAGATCTGCGGTGGTGTCAGGATTCTCTTCTCTAATTCTTTGTATTGCACGAGTCAATCGTTCCATTCCGACATAATCAAGTGTGTGCGGTAAGGATGCTGAATCAAGAAAATCGAGAACTTTTTTAATTTTTCCTTGGTCTGACTTTGAAGCATTTGAATATTTAACATCTAAATTTTCAGGCAACTGGACGGCAATTAATTTCCTGCTTCCACCGTCTTCGGCATTTAATCGCATGACCGCTTCCATTGCAGTTGCTGATCCTGAAAAAAAGTCTACACAAAGGGAGTCTGAATTTGCGCCAATCTTAAGCGCTTTCTTAATCAAATATGTCGGCTTTGGAAAATCAAATGCATCGCCCATTCCGTATTCTCCGAGTTCCTTGGAACCTTGTTCCGTAATTACCCCGGTTTCTTCCCAAATATCATCGTCTTCATCTGTAAGATCACCGGCCACATTATCCTCAAACCAAACAGTTTTGGCTTTATAAGTGCCTTTTCTGTATTTTTCATAGCAACCATATTCGCCAGTGGTTTTTTTCTTTGCAACAACTTCACTTATCATAGAATCTGTTGCACAATTGTTTGCAGAAAACTTGCTTGTGCCCCATCTCCAACAGCTTTCTCCACCTTCGCTATTGTATGGGAGAATCTCAACACTGAATTCAGAGCTTTTTTCTAAAGAAACCGGACAATAGCCACATTCATCTACCAAATTAGGATTAGCATAAATTGGATAAAAAAGGTTAGGACGGTTGAACCTGCCAAACTTGGGATTACGATTACGCAATTCACGTTCTTCGAATTCACCTACGTTATCGCATTTGTTAAACGATCCAGTACCCTTTTCCAGCTCATTGAGTACCGCATCTACACTTTTAGTTATTGCAAACAGATACTCATGCGTTTTTGCAAGTTGTTTATAGGTTTGGCCTCTTTTGTTTGCCTGAACAATAATATTGGCTACAAAATTTTCTTCACCAAAAATATCATCACAGATTAATTTCAGATTTGCCTGTTCATTATCATCAATGGAAATAAAAATTACCCCATCATCTTTGAGTAAATCTCTTGCTAACAGTAGTCTTGGATACATAAACATAAGCCATGCGGAGTGTGATGCACTTCCACGTTTGGTCAGATCCAAAATTCGAGTTGCCTGGTCTTCGTCGATGCTGAGTTTCTGTTCCAGTTCCTCAACAGTAAAATTGAAGCTATCATTGTAGACAAAGCCGTCTGAACCGGTGTTATAAGGCGGATCAATATAGATGCATTTAATGCTGCTGTTATAAGATTTCAGCAGATGCTTCAAACCGTCTAGATTATCACCGCTGATATATACATTTTCGCTATGTGCATTTTCGGGTTTGCTGTTATGTTCTTCATCTGGAACGATCACCGTTGTGGTATCCATAGACGCCAGTAGTCGGGCATAGTTCTTTCCCAAAAAGCGGAGTTCATAGCCCTCATGGGTTACATTGATTTTATCACTCAAAAATTCCTGAAACCGGGTCAGATCAAAGCTTCCATCTGTATGAAAGCAGGAGGGAAAATAAGTTTTCAATACATCCATTTCCCGTTTGTTCGGCGCTGCCGATTCATTGGCAGCCATAATATCTTTAATCATAAGTTACTCCTCTTCCTCATGAATTGAGTCATCTTCTTGCGGTGCGTCTTGGTCGACCTCATAGATATCTCTACTGGACAGTGCTGTGGCAGCTAATGATGCCTGTGCAAACAATGCAAGTGTTTTTGATATATTATTTGTAATTTCAGCAGAATTGTAGTTTGCAAACGCAGCACTAATCAGTTCTGCTGTTTTTTCTGCCATTTTTGACAAACCACTTATCGATTCAAAAAGATTGGTGTTTGTTGCGTATTCGCTGGTGTTTGTAATAAGCTTATCGTGGATAACTTGTTCTATTTCCTTAATGGCTTTTTGAAGAGTATCCTTGGCTTTAGAATAATGTTGATAGCTGATCAAATGGCTGTGCATAACACTATTTCTGATATTTTTAATATCTAAGAAATTGTCTTCAACGAAATTAAAATTGTATCCGACCCAATCATGCCACAGCGTTTTTTCAGGAATAGACTCTATTCTTCTGATCCATTCAGCTTTAGTGAGTTGAGTATCATACTTCTTATTTGCTTCTGCCTGTAATGTGGCATTGGTAAATACAGCAGTGTATATCTGCGAAAACGCTAATGCTTCAAGAGGAAGATCTTCTTTTTTGTTATTTGTTGTAACACGCAAAAGAAATGACTTGTTATTCAGGTTTTGTGGATCATACAGGGAGCGTGAGATATAGAGTGCATATCTTAAATGCGTTTCAAATGATTGTATGTACGGATAAAGTTCTCTACAAAAATATTGAGAACTCTCGCTGTCTACTACCTGAAATTTTCCTTCGTATTTTTGGGTAATGAGTTGCGTCAACTCATCCAATTCTTTGCTTGAAGCTCATTATCTGCGCTATCGTCAGTACTTACATACGAAAAAGTATAGATATGTACATCTGTTTTGGGAATTTGGGTATCTTTTTTTACATAGTCGCCAAGATCAAGATCTTCAAAGTTTTCAGCGTTAAAAAACAAATACCGATTTATCATTTTTGTATATCCTCGGTTTCCATAAACTCGCAAATATCATCCAAAGAACAGTTTAATGCCTTACAAATTCAGCCAAGAACATCTGTTGTCACATTCTCACCTCAGTTTAACTTGCGAATCGTAAATGCGCTAATGTTAGCCTGTTCCATAAGGTCTTTTTTCTTCATATCCTTATTGATCAAAAGCTTCCAAAGCTTTTTATAACTTATCTTCATCATAATATCTCCTACTATATTATTATAGTATCTTGATAATGTTAAGAATATCATGTTTATGTCGTTATTTCAACGAAAAATATTTTTAACACAATACATAGCATTAAACCCGGAAAATCTTTTGTCGTAAAATAGATAAAAGGTTACGCTTATAATATTAAGACGTAACCTTCTTTATAATTGTTAATCTTTTAAATCCCAAACT
>JAHHTO010000153.1 GCA_020024595.1 Schaedlerella sp. | reverse complement strand
AGATGATGGAGCTACATGGACAAATTTGCCAGTGGATACAATCGTTTCCATGAATATGTGGGGATTCTCAAAAAATTTTTTACAAGAGATTAAAACTGATTTTTCCACATTTTTAGAAGAAAATCTGAAAACGAATCCATTGAAATGTGAATATTTCCTTCCAACTGTAGTAAGTAATTTATTAAAGAATGGACGCGCAACAGTTTCTGTACTTACTTCAAACGATAAATGGTATGGTGTAACATACAAAAAAGATAAACAAGTGGTTGTGAATGCAATTCAGAAACTGAAAGATGAAGGTATCTATCCAGAAAAAGTATGGTGTGGGATGAGTGAAGCATTGCTTAACTTCCAACTAGATGGAGTAGTAATGAAAGCAGTTCGTTATGGAAATGGTCATATCAATGATACATTTTTAGTAACGTTCAAAAAGGATTCTGAAACAGAGAAACATGCTATTCTTCAACGCATGAATAAAAGCATTTTTACGAAACCAGAAGAATTAATGGAGAATATTTTAAAAATAACCTCTTTTCTTAGAAAAAAGATTATTCTAAATGGAGGAGATCCTGACAGAGAAACGCTGAATGTGAATCTAACAAAAGATGGAAAACCATTTTTCGTAGATTCAGAAAGAGAATACTGGAGATGCTATAATTTCATTGAAGATGCTACGAGTTATGATCAGGTAGAAAGTCCGGAAGATTTTTATCAAAGTGCGATATCTTTTGGTAATTTTCAGAAACTCTTGGCAGATTATCCTGCAGAAACACTGCATGAAACAATCAGTGGTTTCCATGATACAAAAGCCCGTTTTAAAGTATTCAAAAAAGCCGTAGCCGATGATATCTGTGGACGTGCCGCTTCTGTTCAGGATGAGATAAATTTTGTACTGGCACATGAAGATTTGGCAAACATATTTGGTGATATGCTTGCCAAGGGTGACTTACCGCTTCGTGTTACACATAATGATACAAAATTGAACAACATTATGATTGATAATGAAACTCACAGAGGAATCTGTGTGATTGATCTAGATACTGTTATGCCCGGTCTTGCAATGAATGATTTTGGAGATTCAATCCGCTTTGGTGCAAGCACAGGCGCAGAGGATGAGCCAGATCTTGATAAGGTTTGGTGTGATATGGAATTATTTGATATTTATACGAAAGGATTCATTGAAGGTTGTGATGGACAATTAACCTCAAAAGAAATTGAATTGCTTCCGACAGGCGCAAAAGTAATGACTTTTGAGTGTGGAATGAGGTTCTTAACTGATTATTTGCAAGGAGATATTTACTTTAAAACTCATAGAGAAAACCATAACCTAGATAGATGTCGAACACAGTTTAAGTTGGTATCTGATATGGAAACGAAATGGGATATAATGAATGCAATTGTAAAGAAATATAATGTTCTGTAAATACTGACCTTCTATGATAATGGTTGGGCGGAAAACATGGTTTTGAGTTTTCCGCCCTTAATTTATGTATATCAAATTTATCCATAAAAACGGCAGACGCTTTCACAAACGCCTGCCATTCATATCATAGACTTCTTTTAATTTTACAAAAGCCCAAACTCTTGCATTGCTTTCTTAAGTACAGCTTCATGCTGCGGTTCAATCTCAGTCAGTGGAGCTCTCAACGGTCCACACTCTTTTCCAAGTAAATTCATCGCCGCCTTGACCGGAATCGGATTCACCTCACAGAATAACGCATCACATAGTGGTAATGCCTTTAACTGCATCTCACGGCTGCCCTCAATATCTCCGCTCAAGTATTTATATACCATATCATGAACGTAAGTCGGTGAAATATTAGACAATACGGAAATTACACCAATGCCACCAAGCGAAAGCAACGGTACAACCTGATCGTCATTACCGGAATACATATCAATCTTCCCGTCACAAAGATGCATGATCTTTGCTACTGTACTGATATCACCTGATGCTTCTTTGATTCCAACGATATATTCTGTATCTTTTACCAGCTTTGCAACAGTCTCCGGCTGCAGTGCACATCCGGTACGACTCGGTACATTATAAAGGATTGCTGGAACTTTCGCTTCCTGTGCAACCTTCGTATAATGAGCAATCAGACCATTCTGTGTCGCCTTATTGTAATAAGGTGTTACCAGAAGTATTCCTTCTGCCCCTGCTTCCGCAGCTTCCTTCGACATCTGCACTGCGGTTGCCGTACAATTAGAGCCTGTTCCCGCAATTACAGGAATTCGATGATTCACCCTTTCAACAGCAAAGCGGATGACCTTCATATGCTCTTCTTCTGACATTGTTGCGGACTCACCCGTTGTACCGCAGATAATAATAGAATCCGTCTGTCCACTTATCTGTTCTTCCAGAATCTCGTCCAGCTTCTCATAATTCACTTCCAGATTATCTTTCATCGGTGTAATGATCGCTACACCTGCACCTTTAAAAATAGCCACTGTTATCCACGTTCCTTTTCTTATATTATTCTTTAAAAAGGATAACATTGCCATGAAACATTGTCAAGAAAGTTATCAATAATTTGCCGCCTTCCTGTAAGGAAATCACCTGCTACTTCACATCCTCTGTCATCACTTTTCTAGAAATCAATTTTCCATCCAGCACCTGCAAATCTTTACGATTTATCTCATAACCTCCAGCCTCTTTTTTCACCACATGAATAATCAGACTCTCTGCTTTTGCATATTTCACACCCGCATCCAGTTCTGCCTTAAGTATCTCATAATACAGCCTGTATACATGTTCCTGAATTTCCTCATCCGTCGGCATCGTTGCTCCGTTCATAACTGAATTCGTAACCTCTGTGGCATATTCTTCCGCTTTCTTCTGAAAGTTCTGATATGTATCATCAAATAGTGTCATCGGCTTCACTGATATTTCCACTGCATAACTTCCATCCTTCTCTTTTTCTGATTTTCCGACTGTATATTTCACCTGCTTTATGATTGCTTCAAATAGTGCCCTATAGTCATGCTCCAACTCTTCCGATAATTTCTCCGTTTTAAATTCTTCCATTGTTGTATCCAGATTTTTTTGGAAAATCGCGTCTGCGTCCTTTTTATCCACTTCCACTAATTCGATGTAATGTTCCGTCTGATTCTTATAAGAAGCATCCAAAACTGCCTGCGCATAAACACCAGCATCGAATTTACTGCAGCCACCCAAGATCATAAATACATTCAATATCACTATCGCCACGACCAGCCTCTTTTTTCTCTTTTCCACCTCTTTTACTCCTCCTTTTTTCTCAAACTGATTTTAAATTCTCTTGCTCAGAACTCTTCCTCCTGCCTGTACACATTTGCCAGTCTAACACAAAAAAACCGCAAAAAAAGGAGAAGCCTGTCGCTTTCCCCTAATATTTTCATAATTTATTTTTATAAATGACCTCTGTGGCTATTCTTTTTCTGTTTGATGATCTATAATTTTTTAGAATATAACAAGACAGCTTATATCGTCTTGGTTTACAAATATATCGTCTTGGTTTACAAAAATGAAAGACAAGTTTTCAAGAAGTATAACAAAACACATGATATCACCTTCCCTCACACCACATTCACTAAGACATACCTTTTGTACGAGGTTCGTTCAAAGGAATATGAACCCAAAGAATTTACAGTATATTATGATGAGGCATTCCAATATAGCCATTACATTTTACTTAAGCTCATAAAACATAGTATACAATATTTATAGTCACACTTTTACACATTCTAATGACAATGTATCAACTTTCATCTGTTCTGTCGATGTCTGAAAATGTTCCCTGAGCATCTACTGGGTTTTCTCCTTTTCTAGAGCTTACATATAGTAGCATGCAATTTATTATTTCCTACTTTTTCTCAAATAATCTTAACATCATCTTCATCCAGTTCCTGATTTACCTCTATATAAATCATCATCCACATATTCGGTAACCTGCTGCCCGTCTTCTTTTCTATTTCATCCACAGACCAGTTAATTTCATATCCTCATTAAAACTGATAGTATAGGTTACACTTGTATTTTCATAAGACGCATTTATCTGAACAATCGCAGTATGTTGTCCCCTCTGTGTGGATTCTATCAGATACGGTGATCCTAAGTTCTGAAATTCACCCCAGTCCTCTCCGAAATTACTCTTAGCCTGATTCATCTCTTTTGCATTCAGAATCGCTGCCATCTTATCATCCGCAATTTCTTTGAGTGCGTTATAATCACTCTCATCCAAAAGTGAAACAACCTCTTCCGCCTTTGCCTGGACCGCATCTGCATCAAATACCTTGCTATCTTTCAACCATGTGTTTTTCGGGATCATCCACCAGAACACCGGAATCAGGATCAGAATTACGACAACAACATCTAATATCCTCCTTCTTCTGCGCTCTTTACGAAATACTTTCTTCTCCTCGTCTGAGAAACTCTGATTAAATTCATCCGCAATTTCTTTCGGTTTCCCCATTCTTGTCTGAATTGTTTCAAATGTTTCCCCCGCACCAACTGCGTCATCTATATCTGCACTGAGCTGCTTCTTGATTTCTTCTCTACGTTTTTTTGAACATGTAAGTAATTTTATGATTTGTTTGATATATTTTTCTTTCATCCTTTAGTCCTCCATAATCATTCCCACGCTGTCACAAATCTCTCTCCATAGACTTTCGATTTCCAAAAGTGTCTTTCTTCCGGTTTCTGTAATTGTGTAATATTTTCTTGGAATCCGCTTTTTTTCTGCCTCACTCCATCTGCTCTCAACCAGCTCATCGTCTTCCAGACGATAGAGAATCGGGTAGAGTGTTCCTTCCTTTAACACAAACCGCTGCTTGCTTTGATCACCTAATTCACTGATAATCTCATACCCATACATTTCCCGATTAGATAGAAGCTTTAGAACCAGCATGTCCAAAACCCCTTTTTTCATTTGACTTTCATACTTATCATTCAGTGGAATCACCTCCATCTTTTCTTGCTGTATATCGCCTGCCACTGATATGAATTTGTCCTCAGCAATCTCTAAACGATTCACCATCTCCTATTTTATATACTTTGTATTACTAAATATATGATATCACTAATATTATATAGTGTCAATTAGAATTCATCTTCATAAATCTTCCATTTTTTCCATGATATATGTTTTTTAATCAGATAACAAAAGGACAGTGTCCACTTCTGGCACTGCCCTTTCTTACTAATTCATGTAAATTTACAACAATATAATACACCTGCCACCGCATTTCCATTAAAGATATCGCCTACTGCCAACGCCCCCTATAATTCTTCAATCTTAATATCACGAGCTAGCGTTCCTCTTACTAGTGCCGCACCACAATACAATCAGTACCGGTGCAAGAGTTCCTAATCCCTATTTCTAATATTTTTATACCGCATCCGCTTCTGCATTCTTACCAAGTCTACGAAGCATTGTCTTCTTAACTGCACGGAAAATATTTTCATATCCGGTACATCTACAAAGGTGTCCTGATAATAATTTGCGTATCTCATCATCTGAAAATTCTTTCTTCGCTTCTAAAATTTCCAAGGCACTCATGATAAATCCCGGTGTACAAAATCCACATTGTACGGCTGCCTCGTCGATAAACGCCTGCTGAATATCCGAAATTTCTCCATTTGGACCCGCAAGACCTTCCAATGTAAGAATCTCCTTTCCTTCTGCCCAAACAGCCAGATAAATACAGGAATTAAAGCATTCTCCATCGATAATTACATTGCACGCTCCACATTCCCCGACTTCACATCCTTTTTTCACACTTGTGAGACGGTAGTCCTCACGAAGCATATCCGTAAGAGATGCGCGAACATCAACCATTTTTTCTAC
>JAHHTO010000152.1 GCA_020024595.1 Schaedlerella sp. | reverse complement strand
GTTTTTTGTTTAGCGTCCTCGGGCGGATTCGAACCGCCGGCCTTTCGCTTAGGAGATGGGTTCATACACCTGAGCGATTAGCAGCCAAACATAATTAAACCAAAGCACGGCAAGGGTTTTTAAGTGGTTGCGAACACAAGCAGCACTAACGATTTTACATTGAAAAAATGATAGTTTAACCAGCTCTGATTGGCATAGAATTAGCAACCAAGGTAATACCGGGCATTAGTTACACTGTCAAAGATTATAAAACACATATAATGAAAAAGCAAGGTGAGTAATGTTACCCAACCTTGCTTTTTCTGGTTTATAAAGACTTTGCCAGCGTCTTCAGAAGTGCGGCCATTTCAGGTTTTTGTAGAAGGCGCAAGAGAACTTGCTGATCTGTTTCTTCAGGAGTAGCTGAAGGGGTTTCGCTGATTGCCTCAGCAGGGGTGTCTTCGGTTCGACGGCCTGAGTAAAAAGCTTCTTCAAATCTTTGAGCGTTTAATCTGCGGTCATCATCAATAATATGAGAGTAGACATCAGCGACCATCTTCATCTGAGCGTGTCCAGAATCGCCCTGTACAGATTTCATATCACCACCATTTAGTTTTAGCTTATAGGTGATACTGCTGTGTCTCAGACTATGAAAGACAACTTTGGGAAGATTGTTGTCGGCAATCAACTTGTTTAATGCTCGGTTGATGACCTGACCCTCAATAGGATGTCCGAGAGGAGAACAAAACACTAAATTATAATCTGCATATTCGTCTCCAAATAATTCCTGTAATTCTTCCTGTTCTTTTTTTCTGGAAACAAGCATTTCTGCTACTGTCTTAGGCAGAAACACTTTACGGATGCTGGTTTTTGTCTTTGGCTCTTTAAGAACCAAAGCAGTATGTTTGGATTGCAACACTGCGGGGAAAATTTTCACAACACCTTTTCCGTCTAAGGCTTCCAGAGACTGCCTCTGCACTCGTTGCAATTCTTTATTTACATAGATACTGGCAGTTCCGGTATCTATGCTATTTTGTGAAATATCAATGCAATCCCATGTAAGTGCCAGCATTTCCCCCATACGCAGAGAGCAGGCGAAGGCCATGTTCAAGGCAAGTTTCAGGGTATCATCTTCACAAAGCTCTAAGGCATGGAATAGGGTATCTGCTGTCCAAATATCACGGGGCTTGACCTCACACTTAGGAAGCGTTGCATTTAATACAGGATTTCTGGACATCAGTTCCCACTTTACTGCTTGATTGAAGGCATTACGGAGAATTTTATGTATTTCCTTTACTGTGCGAGCTGAAAGATATTCGTTGCTTGCAGATTGAAAAGGACGAGGCTTAGCTTTTACGGTTAAGAGGTTCTTATAAAACTGATCCATAACATGAGGGGTGAGAGCATCAAGCTTCATATCTCCGATGATAGGATTAATGTAGTTGTCAATCAATCCCTTTCGCCCTTCATATGTAGATAGCGCCCAAGTGTTCACGCCATAAATCGAAACATACTCATCCAGCAGTTCACTGAGCGTCTTTGCTGTTGGTGGGATAAAAGTACCTGTACTCTGCTCATATTCAATTTGTGCTTTTCGCTTCTTAGCTTCAGCGTTGGTGGAAAATGTTTCCCATTTCTGACGCTTTACACCATTCTCATCCGTGCAATTATAGACCACGGAGTATTTACTCTTCCTTTTAACGATTGATGCCACTCTCGTCACCTCCAATTTTCTTATAGTGGCTTTGGGATTGATACCAGTTTTCAAAGCTGACTTTTGGAACACGCTTTTTCCTGCCAGTGTCGATGGTCATAAATTTACCAGCCTCAACCATCTTATAGACAGTGTTGCGGTGGATACCCAGCATACGGGCAATCTCTGGCATAGTCAAAGTATCTTGATACCTTTCGTGATCCTTGTGCTGATCCTCTACGGTTCGGTAAAACATCTGTGAATGATACCACCGATCAAAGTCAGCTCGATCTATTCTGGTTTTGTTATCAATCTTATATGTACGAAAAGGTTTTTTCTTCATCAGGTCGTACAGAGTAGCGTCTGCAATTCCAAGAAGTTGGGCAGTATCTGATACAGACATAGTACTCTCTGTCCATTTAGAGCCGGGAGCTTCGCCGTTTACTTTCCTATAATGAAATTGTCCGGCGTACCAATTTTCAAAACTATCTAATATCACCCGAAGTTGGCCAGCAGCAGTGATGGTTTTGAAGTATTTCTTCTTTACCAGCCAATATCCTTCGACTTTGGAAAGTCCTAATATCCTGTTCATTTCTGGAACAGAAATACTGATTTTTTGTCTGGCGGGTGCTACAGGTTCATTCACAGCACCCCCAACTCCCTGGTCGAGCCATTCGTCAAAGCTCTTTTTGGAAATGCGGATTTGTCCACCAACACGGATGCTGCGAAACAAGTTCTTCTTTACCAGTGTATATGCCGTAGGACGGCTAATACCAAGAATGTCCTGAATTTCAAAAACGGTATATGTGCGTTTCTGGCTGGAAACGTAAGCCTGCGTATTTCCTGAGGCAATTGTTGCGGTGTTCATATATGTAATCTCCTTTCAATATGGGTAACAGCTGTTATGCCCATATTGTAGGAGATAAAAGGAGTATAATCAAAGTTGCGGATTTGAAAATGACATCCTTGACAGATCAGATCTGATTGTCTAACCAAGCATCAAAGCTAACTTTTGAGATGCGAATGTGGCGGCCCACTCGGATACTGTGAAAAAGGTTCTTTTTGATTAAAGCATAGGCGGTGGGCTGGCTGATGCCTAAAATATCCTGGATTTCGTCTACGGTGTATGTACGTTTCCCGGTGGACAGCATTTGCTGCATGGCGGTGGTTTCTTCATTCAAGGCTGCAATTCGTTCTTCAAACATAGTGATCCTCCTTATCTTAAACTGTTGTCATTAGCCTTTACGGAAGCTGGTGGCTGAGTGGATAAACCAATACTAATTGCCAGAGCAGAATCGATCTGCTTCATATATGCACTGTCAATTTTCCCGATATACTGTTCTAAGCGTCGTTTATCTATGGTACGAATCTGCTCAAGTAAAACAACAGATGGAAGTTTTAATGCAGCTCCAGCCTTTATATAACAATGAGTCGGCAGTTTCGCTTTCACATCTGGCTTGCTGGTCACAGAAGCGATGATTACAGTAGGACTATGCCTGTTTCCAATATCATTTTGGATAATCAATACCGGACGACGTCCTGCTTGTTCCGAACCAATCACAGGACTTAGATCGGCGTAATACAAATCTCCTCGCAAATAGGTTTGCATCTATGTCCTCCTTTCGTGGAGCTGTATAAAATATGTAAACAGCCATACTGCCTGTGCAGTGTATCTTCCGATGAAGAAAAAGCAGTATGGCTGTCTTAGAAAATTAAGTCCGTTTTCTCGTCACATTTGCCACGCACCCCTGACGATAGGGATATAGCCGGTCGCCCTAGGCAGGGCTGTCATAGCTCCGCAGCGTCGTTTTACTCGTGCGCCGCAGGGCTTCCCCCAAGTCTTTAGGAGATCGTGAGAAAGTATCTTTAACCCCCGTGCTGTCATTGCGTCCAGAGTGCCAGTCTGGTTCTAAGGTGTCCGTTGATCGCTCTTGCAGCTTGCCGTATTCACCTCCAAAAAGCTGCCGTCTCAGCGCCGTCCCTTATGTCGCTCATCACACGGGTTTCGTACCTGCTATACCGTGTATGCAATTGTCAAGGTGCAGAAGAAAGGTCTTATTAAAGTATCCTTCTGACAGCCCTGACACTGAACTGGTGAAACGACAGTCAATCAAAGCATTTTTTATGATAGTTTTTTATTTTAGATTTCCAATATTTTTCTTTTGGCAGCATTTGTTCTTCGTCTTAAAAAGATATGAACTATAAACTGTTGACAAGTGCATATTGCATCATTCCAAAGAATGTATATGAATTATAAAATGTACAAGGGTGATGTGAAATGCCGAAAGCAAAAGATTGCCTTCCCTTTGCTTCGTTTGGCCAGGATGTCAAAACAGCTCGTATGGCTATGGGTATGACTCGTAAAGCACTGGCAGAGAAGGTAAATATTGATCCACGTTATCTTGCAAACATAGAAAACGTTGGTGACATTCCGAGTATCCCTGTGCTTTATGACTTACTTCATATATGCAAGTTGTCCGTGGATAAATATTTCAACCTGAATAAACGTGATAATACAAGCGAAGATTATGATCGGATAATTCAGAAATTGATGTTGTGTCCAAAGCAATATCTTCCAATCATTGAAGGAGCAATTGACGGGGCAATCAAATCCCAAGAAACGGAGGATGCGTAAGTGTCCTTCGTTTTTTGTTTGTTGTATAATAAATAGGGGCTACCGTGTTCCCTCTGCCGCTTTTTAGTTTTGTATGATATAATTCTGTCAGATAAATCAAAATTATTCTAGATAGTGTATACAGGAAATAAATGGAATTCGATTTTTGAGCATTTTGACCAAATTCCAGAGTTGAAATTATACGGATTCACTTGCTATTGCTATACTGGATTGTGGCATGGAAGTGAGTGATACGGTCGAAATCCATCAATTTTATGATTGATTTACCCTGTTACGAGCATCCATATATTTCCAGTAAACAGCATTTAACAGTTGAGATAAACGAAATTCAGGGAGAACAATATGGAAAAGAAATATAAGAAAATGTATCTATATGGAAAGCACTTCTGGGATGTCTTCGCCAAGCTCTACGAACCCATCCAAGAGCGTACCAATCGTGTTCTGTATCGGCAGGTGGCAGCTCTGTGTGCTCCCTACATCACAAAAGATGATCGGGTACTGGAGTTAGCATGTGGCACAGGACAGTTAACCCTGCCTCTTTGGAAACAGGCGGCCTTTTGGGAGGCAACGGACTATTCGGAGCCAATGATCCGGGAACTGTCAAAGCGATGCCCCCCGGAATTGAGCTTTGCAGTCCGAGATGCCACTGTTTTGCCATACGCAGATGGGACATTTCAGGTAGTACTTATGGCTAACGCACTCCATATCATGCCCCAACCAAAGCTGGCTTTGAGTGAGATTCATCGAATCTTATCTCCTGGTGGAATATTTCTGGTTCCCACCTTCGTTTACGAGGGAAAAGTAAATCGATTGCGGATGAAGTTGATGAAGTTGTTCGGCTTTCCCTCCTGTCAAGAGTGGACAATGGCAGAGTTGATGGAATTTGTAGAGCAGGCCGGATTTCGCACAGTGGAGCACACACTGGTGGAGGGAGATCCTCTTCCAGAGGGTTTCCTGGCTGTGGTAAAGCTATGAACAAAGCGGACTACAAGTGGAGAGTGATATCTAGCAGAGGAATTATAAAATAGGCAAAGCGGTATCCTGCTAAAATAGCTTTTATTTTTGCTGCACTATAGAACAAATAAGGGCTGCTGTGTTTCACAGCAGCCCTTCACATATCTAATATTACAACAGCTCATCACGCTTGACTCTTTCTATGCTACCCAATATGCATAGTGTCATTACAGCTAAAGAAATAATGACAGCTATATAGTAAGCAAAAGATAATTTTCCGTCATAGACGAGTCCCATTTGGGTGATAGGACTATATTTCAAGGCGGATACGCCGAAATCATAAATTTTTTATTGACAAAGTGTGGATTTTACAACAAGCAAGGGCTACCGTGAAACACGGTAGCCCTTGTTTTTATTGGTGCTTATTTGTATCTTTCCATCTGATCAGCAAGATACTTTAAGCCACGGTTAATACTTTCCCGAACAGCATTCTCAGCGACGCCTTCTTGCCGAGCGATTTCTGCCTTGCTCATGCCAAGATAGAAATGAGCATAGATCCTCTTTGCCT
>JAHHTO010000151.1 GCA_020024595.1 Schaedlerella sp. | reverse complement strand
AACAGAAATCCAACACAAATTGGAATGGTATGTGGTAATGCTGCTTTGAACGCTTTTCGTTTCATAATATTTTCCTGCCTTCTTGATTCTAATTACCATAAATGAAAGGAAGACACAGACAAGTTTCCATATTAACTCTGTTCTTCTATCTTATAAATATCAATCCTTCATACGGACGAAGTGTCATTTGCTCATCTACCTTATCTCGATGGTAATTTGAAAGCAACACTTCCCCCCTTCCCCATGAAATTTCCTGTTTACAATCGCAGAAAATTTCTTCACCAGTAAAGTTTGCAAGTACAACCAATGTCTCTCCTTCATGTTCTCTTTTATATGCAAAAATTCTTGGATCAGCTTCAAAGAGTAGTTCAAAATCACCAGTACTAATGATATCATATTTTTTTCTTAATTGGATCAGCTCCTGATAAAAATAGAAAATAGAATCTGGATCTTTTAGTGCTTCTTCTACGTTAATTTCCTGATAATTTGGATTCACCTTTATCCATGGCTCATGATCGGAAAATCCAGCATATTCTTCACTGTTCCACTGAATGGGAGTTCTTGCATTATCCCTGCCTTTTGCATAAATTCCTTGCATGATTTTCTCCATTGTCCATCCGTCTTCCTGTTTTTCTTTAACCATATTCATGGTTTCAACATCTTTATATTCATTCAGCGGAAATTTTACATTTGTCATTCCAATTTCTTCCCCCTGATAAATATAAGGAGTTCCCTGCATTCCATGTAGAATCATACCCAGCATTTTTGCACTTTCTTTTCTATATTTTTTATCATCTCCCATACGTGACACAATTCTCGGTTGATCATGATTAGACCAGAACAAGCTATTCCAACCTTTTTCATGTAATGCATTCTGCCATACTTTAAATACTTGTTTCAGTTCATTGACATCCAGTTCTTTCAAATCCCATTTTCCATTTCCTCTGACTTCCTCCAAACCTAAATGCTCGAATCCAAAGACCATTGTCAGTTCTTTACGTTCTTTGGCTGAATATAGTGGTGCACTGATTGGAGTAGCAAAAGAAGTTTCTCCCACCGTGAATACATTTCTTCCCTCAAAGCATTCTCGATACATTTCCTGTAAATACACATGAGATTTTTCACCAAACATGACACATTCTTCTGGAATTTTTCCGATTAAATCAATAACATCCATACGAAAGCCATCAATCCCTTTATCCAACCACCAATTAATCAGGCGATAGACTTCTTTTCTGACTTCTGGATTATCCCAGTTCAAATCTGGCTGCCTACGACTAAACAAATGATAATAATATTCATCAGTTTCCTCATTGTATTCCCAAACAGACCCACTAAAGAAAGACTTTTGGTCTGTAATTGGCTTATCCTTCCAAATATAGAAATCATGATACTTGCTATTCTTATCTTTCCGAGCTTCTTGAAACCATGGGTGCTCATCACTTGTATGATTTACTACGAGATCCATAATCAGCTTCATTCCTCTCTCATGTAATACAGATAGAAGCATCTCAAACTGCTCCATCGTACCAAACAGAGGATTTATTTTATAGTAATCACTGATATCATATCCATTATCATCCATAGGTGATTCATATATCGGGGTCATCCAGAGAATATCCACTCCCAACTCTTTTAAATACTCTACTTTTTCCAAAACTCCTCCCAAGTCTCCTATTCCGTCAGAATTGCTGTCTTTAAAGCTCATAGGATAAATCTGATAAACAACTGCTTTCTTCCACCACTCCATTATTCCGCCTCCTTTATAAATTTAAATTCGTCATCTAACTCAACTTTCCAACTAGACTCTTGCCTCTGCAATACAATAATTTCGTCTACAGCAGCATGCATTCTCACACTTTGTCCACCATGGAATGATTCACCTGTAAAAATATTTCTCCAATTTCCTTTCGGAACATATACCGTACGCTCTGTTGTACTTTCTTCTACAATTGGTGCTACCATAAAATCATCTCCAAACATATATTGATCAAAGATACTTCCTGCCTTTTTATCTTCTGGAAACTCCAACCACAGTGCACGCATCATTGGCACTCCTGTTTCTACAGACTTCTTGGCACACTCCATAATATATGGGAGCATTGCCATACGTAATTTTGCATAATAACGGTACACATCGATTACCCACGGTGCATTCCTTCTCTCTGCTATATTCCAAGGAGTTCTATCCTGATTATACTCTGCTTTGCTCTCTGCATGATACTGCATAATCGGACAAAATGCCGCCATGGATGCAGATCTTACAAAGAGCTCTGCACTTGGAATTTCTCCGCTAAATCCCGCAAAATCCCACCCCCAGAATGAAACCCCAGATATTCCTGCATTCAATCCGGCACATAAATTTCTGCGAAATGCGGAAAACGTGGATTTCTCATCTCCTGCCCAATGTGCTGGCATCCGACAGGCACCTGTAAATCCAGCTCTACTGAACACAATTCCATCTCGTTTCTCATGAATATAGTCATAGTGCTTTTGAATATAAAGGTTCGGATATGCATTTCGCATTTCTTTTCCAGTTCGACCATCAGCAAATACTACATCATCCCCAAATACAAACTCTCCACCATCCGTCTTGAAACCATCAATCTGTATTTCATCAACTAAATACTGACGTTTCTTCATCCACCAATCACATGCATTTTCACTTGTATAATCCATTAGAAGACTGTCTGTAAACCATCCCTCCGGCATACGATAAGGTATACCATCACTCTTTTTGGCACAATATCCTTTTTCCAATGCATATTTTTCATCTCTGTCCTTTTGCAAATGATGAAGAGAATTCATATATTTAATAATTGGTATTTGCCAAAGAATACACTTCATCCCATTTTCATGCAAATATTTTACCATTCCTTTCGGATCCGGCCATTTTCCCCATTTTGGAAAGTGGAAATCACTATACAAAAATCCATCCTTACCGCTGTTTTCCTCATACACAGCATCATTAAAAATATAATATGTTGCCTCATCACTCCATGCTTCAATCACAAGAACTGTAGCAGGAATATCATATTTTTTTGTCAGTTCTACCTGTTTTTTAACTTCTGCTTCACTGTCCCAATTGTTACTGGACATCCATGGACCAAATGCCCATTCCGGAATCATCACCGGTCTTCCTGTTAGACTTGTAAACTGTCCAACCATTTCTTTTGGTGTTCCAGAAAAGCGATACCAAGACAATTCTTCTATCTGTACCTCAGCTTTCCATTGTCCCACATCTTCCCTACATAAGTCAAATTCCACATAACGATCTGTTGGAAGGTAAAAACCATAGCCTTCAGAACTTAAAAAATAGGGCATTGGGAAATATGTACGAATCCCCTGATTTTTATATTGATTATACACATATACATCTACAAGATTTCCACGCTGATCAATATCATTGTAACGTTCTCCAAATCCGTAAAAATGCTCAGTTTTTGATGCAGCAACCTTGATTCCAGAGGTAATGATTTTTTCTCCTTCTTTCCAGAAAAAAATTTCTTCAATCCAAAGTCCACTCTCTTTTTTGAAAAATTCTGCTACTTCCTCAACAGGGTACCAATCTGCCACTCTGCTCTGACACATTTCCCATTCCATACTTTTTATTGTATAACGGAATAACCCATGTTCCTTTTCTTTTACCCAGCGATAAAACTTTCCTTTATTTGAACGTAATTCTAAAATAGTTTGGTTTCCGTTCCTATTTAAAAATCCTGCTTCAGTAATAATTTCCTTTTCCTGCGTAAAAAATGTATATTCATCAGTACAATAGTCCCCTGCCTGAAAATAATATGTTACCTCTTCTCCACCTTCAAATTTCCCAATATAAAAGCGATAATTCTCATACTCCGATCGATAACATCCAATGCTCTTACCTGTTCTACCTGTTGAAGTTCTCCAAAATACAACAATATCTTCTGGATATTTTACCGGCCAAGTTGCTGCATTTAGATAAACTTCCTCTTGATTTTTAGGAAACCATGGCTCTCTTTCATAATTCCGATGTTCATAACGATTAAAATTACCACATGGAACATGTAAAATCGGTGAGCCACTGAGCATTCCGGCCTGTCTTAATTTCTCCTCTACAATTCCTTTCACAGCTTGTACAAATTCATCCTCAGAGTTCAGTCGTCCAAGATAATTTCTTGCCTGACGATAGTCTGCTTTTTCTGCAAAATACCATCCCAACATTGCAAAATCCATCTGCTCTTCTGTCTTCTGCATATCTGGAATTGCTGCTACTAATACTAAGTCTTCAGGAGTAAATAATCCAAACGGAACGCATAACCACAGCATTCTCGCTGTAGAAATGCTCCCATGTCTTTCATCTACAAGTTTTCCTTCCGAAGTATAGTTTGCATAAGCGTAATTTTTCATTTCGTGTATTGCTTCTTCTATTTTTTCTCTTTTTGCAAACAGATTACTATTATAAAGAGCGCCATAAGCCATTCCAAAATTATCGCTATAAAAGCTTTCTTTTTCATTATCAAGTCTGCAATATTTCTGATATGCCATTTTTTCTACTTCGTCCTGTATCTCCTCAATTCTCTTAATATATATTTGATAAAAATACGGATTTTCTGAAATTCTGGTATACTCTCCTATTAGGAATAACAATAAACATTGATCATGAAAATCTAATTCTTTTGTAGGAAGTAGTTCTGTAATTAATGATTCCACAGGCTCTATATTTCCTGTCAGACAGAATTTGAGCATATTTACAAATTCTGTTTTGCGCACTTTATTCTTCATATTTCCATTCCCTTTCACTAAAACAACTTGACACGAATTCCGCACATGCCCAACTTAGTGGATTTATAAAACAATTTTCTTCGTTATCCGCATCCACTGCTTCTGGCATTAAACCATATTTATTGCTGTGACGTATCGCCCACTTCATTTTTTTTCGATATTCTTCTTCCTCACCACTGCGTTTACAATATTCCGCGCATGCTAATGTGTTAAATAACCACGGTCCATGATGGTATTCCTGCTCCGAGTAACCAATACCATCTACAAAAAAGGAAGCGTACTTCAAAAAATAATGATGTGTTTCTTTCATATATTCATCATTCGGATATCCATACAATGGGCCAAAATACTGTGGTGTATCATATTTACGTACAGTATGATCATGATAATTTACATAACCATAATTATATCTTCCGATTTTTTCATCATAAGTCGTATGAATTCCCTGATAAATCTGTTTGCAAATTTCGTTACATTTACTCTCATAAACGCTATTTCCTAAAATTTTAAAAAGAGACTCTGCAGCCTTAATTCCACCATAAATAAACATATTTGAGGAAGTAATAAATGCTCCACCAAATACCCCTTCATTTACACCACCTTCTGGTCCAACTAATCCAAATTTCTGTTCGGCATGGACAATTACATCTGTCAGTTCCTCCAACAAAGATTCCTGCGCAAGCACTTCTCCCGTTTCTTTATAAAATTCAAAAATCATTCGACAAAAATATCCTATGGAGTCAATCTGATGGAAAACATTATTGTTAGCACCTTCATTTGGCTCACCATATCCATCATATCTCTGATAAAATTCCCCATTCTCTTTTCTTTTCCTCTGTAACAAATAAACAAGAATATCTCTACACTCTCGTATATGTCCAGCCAAGAAAAATGCTCTCGCAACCATAATAGAATCCCTTGCATAATAACATGGCATCTTATTGCAGAAATAGTGTCCTGTGAGATCAGCCGGAATATATCCATCTACGCACACCGCCTTCACTGCGATAAGATTTGTTTTTACAATTTCTGAAATTTCCGACTCCGGTATTTCTTTTCCTTCCTGCATCCAAGACTTCCAATAATTATCTGCTGCCTGT
>JAHHTO010000150.1 GCA_020024595.1 Schaedlerella sp. | reverse complement strand
GTTGTGTTTTGGATTGTAAGCACCATTCTTTCCTGATCTTCCGTTATGGCGTGTCAGTTTCAACGAAAGTCCTCCGTGTTCTAAAGATTCCCCCCCGAAGGGGATAGCAGCTTTGCTGCTGGTTCCTGCGAAACTTGCGACAGGTACTACCCAGTACGGGTTGTCGCAAAGCAACAACTCTCCCTGGGCAAGGCTTGCAGCCCTTGACCTGCCAAGGCGTTTCACCCTTGACCCGATGAGGGCTTGCCACCCTCAATCCCGCACAGGGATCTTCTCCCTGTACCCAGCGCAGAGCATTGCATCTCTGCACTCCGCACAAAGGGCTGCGCCCTCTGTACTCCTGCCTGAAGCAGCATTGTATGCAGCGAGACAAATGTCCCGCTTGATTTACCAATTCGTTTGCCGTTTTGCCTGCAATCTGCTCCTGCCCGGAATTTATCCCAGCGTATTGTCCTCCTTGGTGCGCTCCTGTCGTGGCGTCACTTCCCCAGAGGTCATACTCCTTGCAGCCGGTCATTCGATTTTCAAGGTTCTGTGTCTTCTGACAAGAACCATTCTACCGAAAAAACAGGGCTGCTCCCGTATGTCCAAAAGGCAGGAAAAACGTTGATAAATTGTAGATTTCCACGCTTATGGAAATATGCTATAATAGCAGAAAATCATAACCGAAAACGGAGGGAGGTATTTCCTTGCACACAAAACTGTCAACACCGGAGCGTTTAAAAGATCTGCGAGTATCGGAAAAGCACCTGACTTTGGAACAGCTTGCAGAACAGACTGGACTTTCAAAATCTGCTCTCGGAAATTACGAAAGAGACGATAACACAGAAATTAGTCCGTATGCTATTGTCACGCTGGCAAAGTTCTACGGAGTATCTTCGGATTATCTTCTGGGTCTAACGGAAAATAAAAATCACCCAAATACAGCTCTAAGTGAACTGCATTTGAGTGATTCTGCGGTCGATGTATTAAAGAGTGGTCAGCTAAACACCCGTCTGCTGGGCGAGATGATCTGCCATCCTGCATTTCATCGTTTTCTGATCGATATGGAAATTTGTGTAGACCGCATTGCTGATATGCGGTTGAAGGATATGAATCTGTTATTGGAGCAGACCCGTCAGAAAGTGATAGAGAAGTATCACCCTGAAGAGGACAATCTGCCTTTGCGCACTCTGGAGTTGGCACAAATCGATGAAGAAATGTTTTATGGTCATGTGCTGCACCAGGATCTGGATGCTATCGTAAAAGATATCCGAACCGCACACGAGCAGGACAGTACCACCGCAGATCAGCAGACAGAAGCCGAGGCAACCATGCAGGATATGGCTTTGTTGTTGGCAGAAGCTCTGGACTACGAAGGAACCACCGATGAAAAACGGGCATTTCTTGTCTGCCGTACGTTGGATATTAAGTATGAACGCTTATCCGATGAGGAAAAAACTATATTCGCCCGTGTATGCAAAAAATCCCCGAAGCTGATCAATATTATGAGCCAGAGGGGGAGGGGAGTCTCAAGAGGCAGCAAAAGAAAGCGAAAGTAGGTTAATCGAATAGAAATATCGCAATAATATCTGCCATGCCAACTAACAATTTGGAAATGCAATCCGCATCATGGAATCCAGACTCTTATAATGATTTTCATTTGCCACTCCCTCAATCATAGGAAGTAGTTCTGCGATAGGAGCTATTCTCTGACCGGGCAAACAGTTATCGTATGCGCTTTGAAGTTGTTCAGCTTCAGCACATTTTCCATAAATCAAACAGAGGCCTTCTACTGAGTCTGTCGGTTGAATAGGGCTGATTGAAAATAGATACTTGAACGCAAGGTCTCTGACGTAATATCTCCTCACACGCACTAAATCACTAAATTTAGCATCCAAAATAAGATAGCGTGCAGAAGATCCTTCTTCGACTTTGATGATATAGTCAGGTGAGTAGTAATGCCCCCCAGCTTGCCTATCATCATTTTCACCAGTCGAACCAGAAATTGAGTTATTACGCAGCAACCCTATTCCATTTACATTACTCTTGTCGGTATCATAGACAACTGGTTGGTAGAACAGCTTTAATCTATGTTTTTCATTTTTGAATATAAAAGTATTGTTGCAGATAGTATTTTTATATTTCCATTTGTAATTTATTGGATACGCACATTTTTGAGTGCTTTCAAGTGTATAACCTCTCTCTTGAAAATATTTAACCATTTTAGCTAAAAGGTAGCTTTCATATAGTGCAGATATTTTTATAAACGAAAGCATAAAATGTTCTTTTGCAAAATTATAGATACCAAAATGGAACCACTTATGGATTTGTACGAATATACGATTATACTGCGGAACAGACATAAAAATCGGTGAAGGATGTGGCTCATCTAACATGATCTCTGGAGTGATATTTAAGATACTACTATACATTGTCCAGAGCTGTGCGAATTTTGCACTCAAATTTGTTAGCTGGTGCATCCCACGCTCCAACATCTGCCGTGTTTCCGTAAACATGAAGTAAGATGAATAAATATATTCCGTATTGAATTCCTCGTTATCAGGTATCTGCTCCAGCAAAGAAAAACAATGTTGTTGCAGTTCTTTGATAGAGTCAATCATTTTCCCGATAAAGCCTAAAACCACACGATTTTCATATGTGTTATATGAGTGTGCGTTTTGCATTGAAAGAGTTTTTTCTGGTTGGTATACCCTCATTCCAATCCGTATACCAGCATTGCTGTTGATTTGTCGCAACTGCTCAGGATGTGTTGCAATAAATTGTAGTGTAGAAGGGGTAATAGTCTGTAGCCGCTCTAATCGATCTACTTTAGCAATTTTATCAATTTTAAACCTGCTATTAGCCTTAAAATACCCATAACTACTTTCATAGAGAGCAGCGATTTCTTCTGCAAGAAGTAGCTGTGCGGAGAGAGTCTGTAATCCGTTTCCTTTCAGATTACCTAAATTTTTGGCTTTTGGTTCACCATTGAGGAGGAGCACTTCCTGATTGGAATAGACATAATTGACCATGGCTTTTACTGCATCATTTAGGGTGCCTCGCCGCACTAATACTGGAATATATGGGGTCTCATACCAGTGTTCACTTCCAGCACTATCAGAGATAACAAGGACAATTTCTACAAAACCATAGCAGTCCAAGAAAATACGACGATCACTTGCATTTCGATTAGGGAACAATATACGCCCATTTCGGTATACAGATTCCTCATATACATCATTTATGTATACGGCAACATTCTGAACATCTGTTATATTTTCACTGGTTAGGCTAAATTCATAGCTTAAATCCGAGAATACAGATACACCATTAGATTCAGTTAAAATCCGGTCAATTCTTTCATTTTTTCCATTGCTCTCAAACAAATCCACAGTAAATGCTTGTTTCCCATAAGGATACATTGTTAATGAACAAGCAACCATAATGTATCAGCCCCCTTTAATTGAAGAACTGATAGTATTTCATCTGCTGATTTCCACGATCAATAATCTCTCTCAGCATATCGGCCGATGTGTTCAAACCATTGCCGCTGCAAAGGCTGCGCAAGTCTTTCAGCCATTTTTCAAAGTCTTCACCATTACCGATAATCTTAGGAAGAATTCTTTGTGCGATTGCGTAATCCAGAGCAATCGTGGCAACAGCGGTCTTTGTATCATCCATTTCAAAATACTTGGATGCAACCGCCCAATATCTTTTAATAGCTGCATCAACACGAGGACTAATGGAAATCTTTTTCTCACGAAGCTTTGCAATAATAGACTCATAGCATTTTTGAATGTCCGGAGTAAAGACGCACTCATCAGCTTTAGGAATAAAGGCATTGTGGAGGGATTTCCAAGGGATGAGTTCAATCATTTTGGCAGGAATATGTTCTTCACAAATTGGAGATGTATAGTCTCGCATTTCCGGCAATGTAATAATCCATGCACGATCGATCAATCGAGGTGAAAGCGTTTCGGTAGTGTGATCGTTGTTAATAGTTGCTACAAAGTGAAGAGTTTCAGGGATTCCGAATACATAATCTTCTCCCAAATTCACTTTACTGTGATCGTTTAGATCGTCACAGATATTCATAAAATCAGACCAATAGTATTCCATGGGACTCAAATTTGCTTCATCAAGTAAGATAACATAAGGCAAATTTAGAACACCAGCACGTTTTTCTGTATCCAGTTGGTGCAGTGCATCATAGATACGGCGATTGTTTTTGTCAAAAGACTTAGACAGAGGATTATAATAACCAACAAAGTCTCGCTTAGATGTCCAGCCTCTTTCCACAGAAACTTCTACATAACGATTCACATAGTCTTGGTCGACTGCAGAATGATCAAAGCATTCAGATACTTTATTAAGTCCAAGAACTTCTCCAAAAATGTTGCAAATGGAAGTTTTTCCACATCCTGGTTCTCCCGAAAAAACAGTTAAAAAGCTTTGAGTCAAGCAAATTGCAATGTTGATAATTGTATTCTTACTATAGCTTGGTCTGCGCATATGCACAAGCTTGCACAAATACTCCACCAGTTGTTCAGGTGTCTTATTCTCTAATGGGATGGCTGCTATCTTATCGGTAAAATCAAGCATTTGATTGTTTGACTGCTCAGCCTCCCACTCCGATGCCGCATGAAGCATTTTACTGGCCATAAATCCATCAAATGCGATTTTTATCATTTCATCATGCGGATGACTAATTAGTTGCTTAAATTGCAGCTCCAGATCGTTTGTATCATTCTTCAAATGATCTTTGTGAGTGGTTAGGTAACTAACTTCATCATTAAGTTTCTTTTGCTTGGTTTGAAGATCGCTAACTTCACTAATTTCACCAAGCAATTTCTTCCCTGCCTCAATGCGTTCAGAAAGCGCTTTGTATTCCGCTTCCTGCGCCAACATTGCTTTCTTTTTTTCCTCGATAGCTTGTTGGTCAACTGCTTCTGCACGTTTTTGGGTTTCTTCGATTTCCTGTTCCAACTCAGTCTTTTGTTCCTTAAGATTTCCAAGACTGTTCTCAAGTTCTGTTATATGTTTGGAAATCACTTGCGAACTCTGCAATTGATCAAGCAATTGAGGATGATTTTCAATCAATGCTTGAAGCCAGTCATCGACATTAGGACTATTTTGATATTTGATTAGTAAGTCGCAAATAAAATCGGTAACAGTTCGAAGTGTTTCATCTACATCTTCCTCAGAAGACATAATTGACACCAATCTATTCAATCTGGATCGGCGAGTTGTTTCGGATAAAATTGATCCAGAGAGTTCAGAACGCTCATATTGCTCCAAAAGTGCTGGAATATCTCCCAAATCAATTTTTCCATCTACAGTAATCCCACTTTTCACACTACTTTTGAAGCTTTCGATCAAAACCGAGTCTGAAACGAAATCACGCTGTTCAATCTCAGCATCTGCTTTGGGAGACAGAAGTTCCCAACTATTTTCAGGAGAACCCCAATATCCCTCAGAATAGCTCAGTGAAAATTTATCCATTTGAGCTGGACTATATCCACTAACAGTATACTTCCGCTCCTTGATTTCAGGTTTAATATAATATGAACTTGTATAATCACGATAGCCGACTTCATAAGGGCCAGCCCAGAAATCATCCATCTCGACAAAGACGCAGCTTCCAGCAACTACCCAAGGAGACTTAATTTCAACAATTGCATCATTAGTAAAATCGGAAACTTCATCTTTATATACAGGAAAGTATATATCAGAAGTTCCAATGGGTCGAATTTTACCTGCATCTAACATTTCCATAGCCGAAATTTTGTAGCCAGTTGGGTTTCTATCACCATTAGGCTTAAAATTTGGTTGTAAGTCAGTAAGAACAAATTCGAAAATAATAAGTGTTCTTTCAGAAAAAATAGACTCCATTCGATGCTGTTCATCAT
>JAHHTO010000015.1 GCA_020024595.1 Schaedlerella sp. | reverse complement strand
GACGTGAAGGGACGAAAGCGGCAGTGATGGACCATCAGATATCAGAGCAGGTGAAGTCAGAGAGAAGTGCTGTTATGATCGCGATGGGACAAAAAAAGCAGGCGGCTTTCGAAGAGGCGTATCGTGGAAAGTGTGTAGAGATACTGATGGAAGAAAAGGTCAATGTAAAAGGAGAAACATGTTGGACGGGACATACAAAGGAATATATTAAAGTTGCATTGAAGTCAGAAGAAAATCTGGAAAACAAGCTTGTTAAATGTGTGTTGGGAGAGGATTCACAAATTATTCATTGAATTTTATGTCGGCTTATATTAGAATGATAGATAGGGATTTTGGGATTTTTGATGAATACTCAAGGTTTTCTTACAGTAAATATAAGCAGTGTGAAAAATTGTTGGATATTTACAGGTAAGTAAAGATGGCAGAAGCAAAGAACAAAAATGGAGGGAAAAAAGATGAGTGATTTAAGTAATACACAGTTCTTTCAGGTAGAGCCGGGACCACAGATTTCTGCAAAGGATATTCTGGAAATTGTGTTCAAAGCACTGAAAGAAAAAGGATATAATCCAGTGAATCAGATTGTTGGATATATTATGTCAGGAGATCCGACTTATGTGACCAGTTATAATGGAGCAAGAAGTCTGATCATGAAAGTAGAACGTGATGAGTTAGTAGAAGAGTTGTTAAAAGCGTATATTCAGCATAATTCATGGGAATAATCTGATATGAGAATAATGGGATTAGATTACGGGACCAAGACTGTGGGGGTTGCGATCAGTGATGCACTTGGAGTGACTGCGCAGGGGATTGAAACGATTACACGCAAAGAAGAAAATAAACTGCGTCGTACTTGTGCACGGATTGAGGAATTGATTCGAGAATATGAAGTGGAGAAAATCGTACTTGGTTTTCCAAAGCATATGAACAATGATATCGGAGAACGTGCGGAAAAGACTCTGGAATTCAAAGAGATGCTGGAGCGTCGTACCGGTCTTGAAGTGATGATATGGGACGAGCGGCTGACGACAGTTTCAGCAGAGCGAATCCTGAAAGAAAGTGGTGTAAGAAGAGAAGACCGGAAGAAATATGTAGATAAAATTGCAGCGGTACTGATTCTGCAGGGTTACTTGGATTCCATATAAGGACAAAGGGAGTATAAAAGATGGAAAAGATTCGGTTTACATTTGAGAATACGAATGAAACAGTAGAATTTTATGTACTGGAGCAGACTACAATCAATGGTTCAGCATACATATTGGTCACGGATTCGGAAGAGGATGATGCAGAGTGTCTGATTTTGAAGGATACAAGTGCAATGGAAGACAGTGACAGTGTTTATGAGATTGTAGAAGATGATACAGAGCTTATGGCAGTATCCAAAGTATTTGAGGAACTGTTAGAAGATGTTGATATAAAAATGTAACAGTATAGTGAATGAGTGTTGTTTTTGTACGCGGAAATAGGTGAAAACGTGCGGATGAAACTAGCGGACAGATGAAAACAACAGAAAGAATAGAATAATCCCAAAACAAGTGAAAGAGAATTACATAAAATATGGAGGTGTAAATTTTTGAAAAAAGAATATAAGGGAAAACTGCGTATTATTCCGTTAGGCGGGCTAGAGCAGATTGGAATGAATATTACTGCCTTTGAGTATGAAGACAGTATTATTGTTGTAGACTGTGGTCTGGCATTTCCGGAAGATGATATGCTTGGAATTGATTTGGTAATTCCGGATGTCACATATTTAAAAGATAATATAGATAAGGTAAAGGGATTTGTTATTACTCATGGGCATGAGGATCATATCGGGGCATTGCCGTATGTTTTGAAGGAATTGAATCTTCCAATCTATACGACTAAGCTGACAATGGGAATTATTGAGAATAAGTTAAAAGAGCATAATCTGTTGCGCAGCACAAGAAGAAAAGTAGTCCGTCATGGACAATCTATCAATCTGGGACAGTTCCGAATTGAATTTATCAAAACAAATCATAGTATTCAAGACGCATCTGCACTGGCAATTTATTCTCCGGCAGGCATTGTTGTGCATACAGGGGATTTCAAAGTGGATTATACGCCGGTTTTTGGAGATGCAATTGATCTGCAAAGATTTGCGGAGATTGGTAAAAAAGGCGTTCTCGCTTTGATGTCTGACAGCACCAATGCGGAGCGGCAGGGATTTACACAGTCGGAAAAGACGGTAGGAATCACTTTTGACCATATTTTTGCGGAGCATCAGAACACAAGAATTATTATTGCGACCTTTGCATCTAATGTGGATCGTGTACAGCAGATTATTAACTCGGCATATAAATATGACAGAAAGGTTGTCGTAGAAGGACGGAGTATGGTAAATATTATTTCAACGGCATCTGAACTGGGATATCTGAATGTTCCGGAACATACATTGATCGAGATTGATGAAATGCGTAATTATCCACCGGAAAAGATGGTGCTGATTACGACAGGAAGCCAGGGGGAGTCGATGGCAGCTTTGTCCCGTATGGCGGCAGATGTGCATAGAAAAGTGACAATTCAGCCAAATGATACGATCATTTTCAGTTCTAATCCGATCCCGGGAAATGAAAAGTCTGTATCCAGAGTCATTAATGAGTTGTCTGCAAAGGGAGCAAATGTTATTTTTCAGGATGCACATGTGTCCGGACATGCATGTCAAGAAGAATTGAAGCTGATATACTCTCTTGTAAAACCTAAATATGCAATTCCGGTTCATGGAGAATATCGTCATTTGAAAGCAAATTCTGAAATTGCAAAGAATCTGGGAATTCCGAAGGAAAATATCTTTATTTTGCAGTCGGGCGATGTACTTGCGTTGGATCAAGAGTCTGCAAAAGTAGTGGATAAGGTGCATACAGGAGCAATTCTCGTAGATGGACTGGGAGTCGGGGATGTTGGGAATATCGTACTTCGAGACAGACAACATCTGGCAGAGGATGGAATCATTATTGTAGTACTGACTTTGGAAAAGGGAACAAACGCTCTGTTGGCAGGTCCGGATATTGTATCACGTGGATTTGTATACGTGCGAGAGTCAGAAGCTCTCATGGAAGAAGCAAGACAGGTTGTTTCTGAAAGCCTGGAGAAATGTTTATCCAATCGTTATGCAGATTGGAATAAAATCAAACTGACGATCCGAGATACGATGAATGATTATATTTGGAAGAAGACGAAGAGAAGACCAATGATTATCCCGATTATTATGGATGTGGATGTGTAGAATATGATAGTAGACGAACGGATGGTAACGTTCATCAATTCTATGGAGACAGAGAACAGTGAAATATTGGAAGCTATCGAGAGAGAAGCTTTGGATTCAAACGTGCCGATCATACGAAAAGAAATGCAAAGCTTTCTCAAGGTGCTTTTGAGCATACAAAAACCTATGCGCGTTCTGGAAGTCGGAACTGCCGTAGGTTTCTCTGCGTTATTGATGAGCGAATTTTTACCAAATGGGGCAGATATTATTACAATTGAAAATTATGAGAAACGGATTCCTATTGCGAGGAATAATTTTAAACGTGCAGGCAAGGAATCAATGATTACATTGTTAGAAGGAGATGCACAGGAAGTATTGAAAGCTCTGGACGGTGAGTTTGATTTTATATTTATGGATGCTGCAAAAGGACAGTATATCCATTTCTTGCCGGATGTAGTGCGTCTGTTAAGAAACGGCGGTCTGCTTGTGTCGGACAATGTGATGCAGGACGGAACGATCATTGAATCCAGATTTGGAGTAGAACGGCGTGACAGAACGATACACGCAAGGATGCGGGAGTATTTGTATGTGCTGAAACATCATGAAGCGCTGCTTACTTCGATTGTACCATTGGGAGATGGTGTTGCTTTGAGTGTGAAGAAGAGTTTGTAATAGTTGATGAATTAAGGAAGGATAGGAAATAGAAGATTTTTATCAGGAAAGGAATAGATTATGGCAAGACACCCAGAATTATTGATTCCGGCGAGCAGCTTGGAAGTGTTAAAGACAGCGGTTGTTTTTGGCGCAGATGCAGTGTATATTGGCGGTGAGGCATTTGGTCTGCGTGCAAAAGCGAAAAATTTTTCTATGGAAGATATGAAAGAAGGGATTGCATTTGCTCATGCTCATGATGTAAAAGTATATGTGACGGCAAATATTCTGGCGCATAATGAGGATTTGCAAGGAATCCGACAGTATTTTGAGGAATTGAAAGAAATAAAACCAGATGCATTGATTATTGCAGATCCGGGAGTGTTTGAGATTGCCCGGGAAGTGTGCCCAGAGATTGAGCGCCATATCAGTACGCAGGCAAACAATACCAATTACGGAACATATAATTTTTGGTATAAACAGGGGGCAAGTCGAGTTGTATCTGCGCGTGAATTATCTATGGAGGAATTGAAAGAACTACGGGCACATATTCCCGAAGATCTTGAGATCGAGACTTTTATCCATGGGGCGATGTGCATTTCTTATTCAGGAAGATGCTTACTGAGCAATTATTTTACCGGTCGCGATGCGAATCGAGGGGCGTGTACACATCCGTGCCGTTGGAAATATGCGGTGGTGGAGGAGACAAGACCGGGAGAATATATGCCGGTCTATGAAAATGAGCGAGGAACATATATTTTCAATTCTAAAGATTTATGTATGATCGAACATATTTCGGAGTTGATTGATGCAGGAATTGATAGCTTGAAAATTGAAGGACGTATGAAAACAGCTCTATATGTGGCGACTGTTGCACGTACTTATCGCAAAGCGTTGGATGATTACCAATTGGATGCGGAACTTTATAAAAAGAATATGCCATGGTATCTGGAACAAATTTCTAACTGCACATATCGCCAGTTTACAACTGGATTTTTCTTTGGAAAGCCGGATGATAATACACAGATATATGACAGTAATACATATGTGAAGGAATATACATATTTGGGAATTGTAGGGGAAACAAAAGACGGGTTGTATCGGATTGAACAACGCAATAAGTTTTCTGTCGGAGAAGTCATTGAAATTATGAAGCCAGATGGACAGAACATTAAAGTGACAGTGAATCGGATTGTTAATGAAGAGGGAGAGGAACAGGAGAGTGCGCCTCATCCGAAACAGGTATTGTATGTGGATCTGGAAGGCAAGGCTGAAAAGTATGATATTTTGAGAAGAGCTGAAGAAAGAGAATCATAATCAATGTATTTCATTTTAGCTTAGTTTTGTTTTGTTCTATATTGAGAAGGAGAACGTGTTAAGAAATTTAACAGTTTATCATATTGAATTGTCAAGTACTATTGCATATTTAAACAATTTTCGGTATAATGGTCTTGATTTGACTAATGAAAAAGGAGAGAGAATATGAACGAAAAAGAATTCAAGCCATATATCCCGGCTGAAAAGGTGACCCCTGAGTTGACAGTGACATCTATCATTATGGGTATCATCCTTGCAGTGGTATTTGGCGCAGCAAACGCATATCTTGGATTACGTGTTGGTATGACAGTATCTGCATCCATTCCGGCGGCAGTTATTTCTATGGGCGTAATTCGTGTGATCATGCGCAAAAACTCTATATTGGAAAGTAATGTAGTACAGACAATTGGTTCTGCCGGAGAATCTTTGGCAGCCGGAGCGATTTTCACTCTGCCGGCACTTTTCTTGTGGGCAGCAGAAGGGAAGATGGACAAACCGGGGATTGTAGAGATTACAATAATTGCTCTGCTTGGTGGTCTGCTTGGTGTGTTTTTCATGGTACCACTTCGTAATGCTCTGATTGTAAAAGAGCATGGAACACTACCATATCCGGAAGGAACAGCATGTGCAGAGGTTCTTCTTGCAGGTGAAGAAGGCGGAGCAAATGCATCTACAGTATTTGCAGGTCTTGGAATTGCAGCAGGATTTAAGTTCCTTATTGACGGACTGAAGGTTGTTCCAAGTGAAGTATCTTTCCGTGTAAAAGGATTTGCAGGAGAAATTGGAACTCAGATTTATCCGGCTGTAATGAGTGTTGGTTATATTTGTGGTCCAAGGATTTCTTCTTATATGTTTGCCGGTGGTGTGATCAGCTGGCTTGTATTGATTCCGGCGATCGTATTGTTTGGTGCAGACATGGTTCTGTATCCGGGAACAGCACCAATCGGGGAGATGTTTGCAGCCGGTGGTGCAGGTGCAATCTGGGGAAGCTATATTCGTTATATTGGAGCCGGTGCTCTTGCAGCAGGCGGAATTATCAGTCTGATTAAATCTCTTCCATTGATTGTACGTACATTCCGTGATGCAATGAAGAGCATGAAGGGTGGAATTGGAAGTGCAGGCAGCGAACGTACAGCACAGGATTTAAGCATGAAATTTATCTTGTTTGCAATCCTTGTACTGACACTTCTTGTATGGCTTGTGCCATCAATTCCTGTAACGCTTCTTGGAGCAATCATTGTAGTAATTTTTGGATTCTTCTTTGCAACTGTATCATCCAGAATGGTTGGTCTTGTAGGAAGTTCTAATAACCCGGTGTCTGGAATGGCAATTGCAACGCTTTTGTTTGCAACAATTATTTTGAAAGTGACAGGAGATGTTGGTGCGCATGGTATGCAGGGCGCAATTGCGATTGGTTCTATCATTTGTATCGTAGCTGCGATTGCAGGCGATACTTCACAGGATTTGAAGACAGGATATCTGCTTGGTGCAACTCCGAAGAAACAGCAGATCGGAGAGGTACTTGGTGTTGTCGCTTCTGCATTTGCAATCGGCGGTGTATTGTATCTGTTGGATGCAGCTTGGGGATTCGGTTCAGAACAGCTGGGAGCTCCACAGGCAATGCTGATGAAGATGATTATCGAAGGTGTAATGGAAGGAAACCTTCCGTGGGCACTTGTATTTATCGGTGTATTCCTGGCAATTGTAATTGAGATTCTCGGAATTCCGGTACTTCCGTTTGCAATTGGTGTATATCTTCCGGTACAGCTGAATGCTTGTATTATGGTAGGTGGTCTTGTTCGTCTTGCATTTGAGAAGATAAACAAAGAGAAGAAAGAGAAAGAAAGAATCATTAATGATGGTATTTTGTACTGTTCTGGTATGATTGCAGGAGAAGGTCTTGTAGGTATCTTACTTGCTTTGTTTGCAATCGGCGGAATTGATAAAGCGATTGATTTGTCTGGTATGTTGAATCTTTCACCAGTTGTTGCTAAAGTAGGAAGTCTGGTGGTATTTGGATTGATTATTTTGACAGTACTGAAGTTCTCACTTTGGAGAAATCCAAAAAAAGAAAGCAAATAAATCATGAAGAAAAAAGATAATGTAATTTCAGAAAATTATCTGGAGCAGATTCCGATGCGTCCCGGGGAAATTTCTTGGAGGACAGACGAAAAAGGAATTGTGACACTGGATATTGCGAATACGGGGGTGTTTAACCGGATCGCGCAGAAATTTTTCCACAAGCCCAAAGTTACACACATTCATCTGGATGAGACTGGCAGCTTTGTATGGCCTCTTCTGGATGGAGAAAAAAATATTATAGAGCTTGGAAAACTGGTAAAGGAGCATTTCGGAGAGAAGGCAGAGCCACTCTATCCAAGGCTGGCGAAATTCTTTCAGATCTTAGACAGTTATCATTTTTTAAGTTGGAAAAAATAAAGTGTCATAGAAATAGGAAAGGAGTTATTGCGAATGCAATAGCTCCTTTTTTTTCGGAAATAGTTGTGTACACAGAGAAAATACTGTATAGTATAAAAATAACGCAGTCTGCGTAAGAAATAAGGAAGAAATGGGGGATTTACAAATGAAGAAAAGTAATCCAGTAGCATTATTACCAATCGGCGTTTTTCTAGTATTGTATCTTGGACTAGGAATTTTGTTCGAGTATGTGTTAAAGATTCCGATGGGTTTTTACAACATTCCGATTATCATCGCATTTTTGGCGGCAATTCTGGTTGCCTGTTTGCAAAATCCAAGTGTGAAGTTTGATAAAAAACTGGAATTAATGGCACAGGGGCTGGCAGATAAGAATATTATCACTATGCTTCTGATTTTCCTGACAGCAGGTACATTTGTAGGAGTTGTTGGAAGAAGCAGTGCCGAGAGTGTGGCATATTTCATGCTTGGCTTGATTCCGGCAAGGTTTGCGGTTGCAGTATTATTTGTAGTGGCGTGTTTTGTGTCTACGGCAATGGGAACTTCTGTGGGAACCATTACTCTGCTGACTCCGATTGCAGTAGCCGTTTCAACGGCATCTGGTTTCAATATGCCACTTTGTATTGGTTCTGTTATGGGAGGGGCAATGTTTGGAGACAATTTGTCATTTATTTCAGACACGACAATTGCAGCTTGTAACGGGCAGGGATGCGAGATGAAAGATAAGTTCCGTGAGAATTTTGGAATTGCGCTTCCGGCAGCTATTGCTACACTGATTTTGATTCTGGTGTTGTCTTTTCATACAGAGTTGAGTGGTGCAGTGGTAGAATCTTATAATCTGATTCAGATTATTCCATATGTCCTTGTATTGATTGGGGGGATTGCAGGAATTAATGTCTTTGTAGTACTTCTTATCGGAATTGTATCTGGTGCAGTGATTATGCTTGGGACAGGACAGACAGCACCGACAGAGCTTTTGGCAAATATGGGATCTGGAGCAGCAGGTATGTTCGAGACTTCTATGGTTGCAATTCTTGTTGCTGCGATGTGTGCACTGATTCGTGAGTATGGCGGTTTTGAAGCTTTGTTATCCGCCATTCAACGTGTATTTAAGGGAAAACGCGGCGGGCAGCTTGGAATGGGACTTCTGGTTGGTGCGATGGATATTGCAACAGCAAACAATACAGTTGCGATTGTAATGGCGAATCCGATCGCAAAAGAGATGTCTAAGGAATATGGAATTACTTCCAGAAAGGCAGCGTCCCTTCTTGATACATTTTCTTGTGTTTTTCAAGGGGTCATCCCTTATGGTGCACAGATGTTGGTTGCCCTTTCTGCAGCAGCTGAGCTTGGATACGAGGTGTCGGCATTTCAGATTATGCCGAATCTATTCTATCCTGGACTTTTGTTAGTCAGTTCGTTGATCTTTATTTTCTTAGTTCCAC
The DNA here is from genome assembly GCA_020024595.1 of Schaedlerella sp. GTDB lineage: Bacteria > Bacillota > Clostridia > Lachnospirales > Lachnospiraceae > Schaedlerella. Next base: position 17,803 of record JAHHTO010000015.1, on the reverse strand, counting down.
AAAAAGTAGGAAAATAAATCAGATAGAAATGAAAATAACATAAACGCTAAGCAAAAAAAGATTTCTATTTGGGGATTTAAAAGAAGTTGCGAAGTTTCTCGACAGCGCTTTTTTCAATCCGGGAAACATAGGAGCGGGAGATGCCGAGTTGTGCGGCAATCTCCCGTTGTGTATATTCTTCTCCATTGTAGAGACCATATCGCATTTTTAGAACGAGCTTTTCCCTTTGGGAGAGTTCGTTTTCTACTTTTTCATAGAGTTTTTGAATGTTTTCTTTAAGATGGATTCGTTCGGGGACATCATCTTCCTCTGTTTCAATGATGTCATAGAGTTTGATTTCATTCCCTTCACGGTCTGTACCGATGGGTTCGTAGAGAGACACTTCTTTGCATGTTTTTTTTCTGGTTCGGAGGTACATGAGAATTTCATTATCAATGCACTTGGAAGCATAAGCGGCCAGTCGGTTTCCTTTATCAGAATTGAAAGTGACAACAGCTTTGATTAGTCCAATGGTTCCAACGGAAATCAAATCTTCTGGTTCTTCATCCAGATACTGATATTTTTTTGCAATATGCGCAACAAGTCGGAGATTACGTTCAATTAAGATGTGTTTTGCATTAAGGTCGCCTTCCGTATATCGCTGGATGTAGTATTTTTCTTCTGATGGAGTGAGAGGATTAGGAAATGATTTCAAGATGGCACCTCATAACACATTTGATATAGTGTATGTTAGAAAAGTGGTTTTCGTGCTTTTCCATCTGAAAAATGAAAGCTCTAAAAAATAGTTAGAATGCATGCGAGAATCTAACAAACTTTTGAATAATCTCTGTTAAACAAAATTTGAATATGATATACTACAAATAAGAAAGCGTTAATTAAAAAAAATTTTGGGAAACTGAGCAAATTAAAAAATCGAAGAAAGAAGGCGAAGTGATGACTGGATTGATCAATGCTTTACAGGAATATATGGGAGAACACAAGTCTGTTGTGCTATTGACTGTATTTGACCGTATGGGTTCTGCGCCACGTGGTGCCGGAGCCCATATGATTGTAGGGCAAGAGGGAAGAGTCTTTGGAACCATCGGCGGTGGAGCGGTTGAATATGAGGCGGAGCAACGTGCCATTCAAGTATTGCAAGAGAAGCATTCCTGCAGGGAACATTACTATCTTAAGCAAAATGAGATTCAGGATTTGGGGATGGTCTGCGGAGGAGAAGTGGACGTGGCATTTTCATATTTTGACTCGGAGGATCAGTCTGTAAAAGAGTGCATAACATTCTGTAAGGCGCTTCAGATGAGAGAAGAAACAGTATGGTTGATTCTGGATATTACAGAAGCGGTAGACGGTCGATTCGCCTTTTATGGAAGAAAAAGCGGAGTTGTAGGAATGGAGGTTCCTGAAGCTGTTGTTGATCAAATGCTGACGGCATTTGGAACTGTAGAAGAAGCGGGGCGAAAGTATTACTATGAAAGGCTGACACAGCCGGGCAGAGTCTATATCTTTGGCGGAGGTCATGTAGCACAGGCATTGGTTCCGGTATTATCAGCAATTGATTTTAATTGCGTGATACTGGAAGATCGGGAAGAGTTCTGTAAGTCAGAGTTATTTCCGAAGGCAGAAAGTGTGCTGAAGATAGATATGCGGCAGATTAAGGATTATATTCATATTACAGAAGAAGATTATGTTTGTGTGATGACACGCGGGCATAAGGATGACACAATTGTACAGGAACAGATATTGAGGACTCCTGCAGCATATATCGGAGTAATCGGAAGCAGAAAAAAGAAAGCAAAGGTATTCGAAACATTGAAACAGGTCGGATTCACGGATGAGGATTTGGCAAGAATTACAACACCGATTGGTCTGGAAATACAGGCAGAAACTCCGGCAGAGATTGCGGTGAGTATTGCAGCACAGTTGATTCAAGTGCGTGCAGGAAGCGGGAATATATGAACAGGCACTTCAGTGCGAAAGATATTACTGGAATTGTGCATTTGGAAAATGGAACGGATCAGAAATTAGAAAGAGGTATGGAGTGATAAGTGATGAAAGACCAGTATGGAAGAACCATTGATTATATGCGTATTTCTATTACAGATCGTTGTAATCTACGATGTCGGTATTGTATGCCGGAGGGGGTGGAACTGGTCTCAATGGGAGAGGTTCTGACCGATGAGGAGATTCAGCAAATCTGCATGGCAGCTGCACAGGAAGGAATTTGCAAATTAAAAATTACCGGAGGGGAGCCCCTTGTGCGCAAAGGTTGTGTGGAATTGATTCGTAGACTGAAGCAGATTCCGGGGATGGAACAGGTAACATTAACAACGAATGGGGTGCTCCTTGGGAAATATGCAGAAGCACTGGCAGATGCAGGAACGGATGGCGTGAATATCAGCTTGGATAGTCTGGATAGAGAGCAGTATTATTTGATTACCGGACGGGATGAACTGCATCGTGTTTTAAAAAGTCTGGAAGATGCGTTGGCGGCAGGGTTGCGTATAAAAATAAATGCAGTTCTGCAGAAAGATATCAATGGAACAGAATGGAAATCTTTGATTGAACTTGCAAAGGAAAAACCTGTAGATGTACGCTTTATTGAGATGATGCCAATTGGATATGGAAAGCAGTTCGAACCGGTGTTTAATGAAGAACTACTTCAAATGATTCAGGGAGAATATCCACAGATAGAAAGAGATGTGCGAATTCATGGAAATGGACCGGCGCAGTATTACAGGATTCCGGATTTTCAGGGAAGTATTGGATTTATTAGTGCCATTCATGAGAAGTTCTGTGAAAGCTGTAATCGTCTTCGTCTGACATCTCAGGGACGGTTAAAGCCTTGCCTTTGCTATGGAGACTCTTATGATTTGCGGAAAGCCTTACAGAATACGAAAAATGACAAAGAAAATCTGGAGTCGATTCGAAAAATCTTTCAGGAGGTAGTCGCAAAGAAACCGAAGCAGCATTGTTTTGAACAGTTAAACGATGTTACAGAGGAGAAACACATGATTCAGATAGGAGGATGAAAATGGATCAGAAAAATATTTAAAAATGGGCAATTGACAGTTCCTATTTTATACGATAAGATACAAACATCAGCCGGAATTCTTTCCGGCTTCTATCATCCGACCGTATCGGTCACGACTCCAGTAAATGGAATCAAAAGAGAATATTAAAACAGAAGAAAGGAAGTGTGTACATGGGGGTTAGCAGCGTACAGTCTGCCGCTATCTTTGGCCTAAAGGTAGAAATTGTAAATGTAGAGGCAGATGTTGGAAACGGACTTCCGGCATTCCACATGGTGGGATATCTTTCGTCGGAGGTTAAAGAAGCGGGAGAGCGTGTCCGAACGGCGATTCGGAATTCCGGATTGGAGCTCCCGGCAAAGAAAGTTGTTATCAATCTTGCTCCGGCAACAATAAAAAAGAGGGGGGCAGCGTTTGATTTACCAATTGCAGTCTCCATACTTGCGTCGCTTGGGAAAATTGATACAAAAAAACTGCAATCTATGCTGATTACGGGAGAATTGAGCCTGAATGGGATGGTTCGTCAGGTATCGGGAATTCTTCCAATGGTGTTAGCAGCAAAGGAGGCAGGAATTCGCTGTTGTATGATTCCGGAAGTAAATGTAAGAGAAGGAGCATTGGTGGATGGAATCGATATCATCGGTGTGAAAAGTCTAAGAGAAGTATATGATTATTTGACAGGGGAGAAAGAAATAAAAAAAGTACTAAAGACAGTAAAAAATATCGAATTTAAACAAAAATGTAATATAGCAGAGGAGTTAGACTATCGGGATATCTGTGGGCAAAAAGCGGTTAAAAGGGCGGCGGAGATTGCGGTTGCAGGAGGTCATAATCTCTTGATGGTAGGCCCGCCAGGAAGTGGAAAATCCATGATTGCAAAGCGGATTCCAACGATTTTTCCGCCTATGACGCTGGAAGAGAGTATAGAGATTACGAAAATATATAGTATTCTAGGTAAGGTGAATGAAGAAGAACCGTTGATTCAAAAGCGTCCGTTTCGTAGTGTCCATCATACGGTGACAAAAACATCTTTGGTAGGAGGGGGCGTCATTCCATCTCCAGGAGAAATCAGCTTAGCTCATGGAGGTGTATTGTTTTTGGATGAACTTCTGGAATTTCAAAAAACAGTCCTGGAAGTATTGAGACAGCCTTTGGAAGAACGGAAAATCTGGATTACAAGAGCACAAGGGGCTTGTTTGTTTCCGGCAAATTTTATGCTGGTGGCAGCAATGAATCCATGTCCCTGTGGTGCGTTTCCAGAGCAGAGCTGTACCTGTACTCCAGGGCAGATTCAGCATTACCTGAGTAAATTAAGTCAGCCCTTTTTAGATCGTATAGATATTTGTGTGGAAGCTCCGAGGGTTGAATATGAGGCATTAAAATTGGAGGAAGCGATACAACAAGAGGAAGAAAGTTCAGCAGATATCAGGAAACGCGTCTGTAGAGCACGTACTATTCAGAATCAGCGGTATGAGGGGAGAGAAACCAGATTTAATGCAATGATGAGTGTCAGTGAACTACAGAAATTTTGCACTTTGGAAAAAGAGGAAGAAAAACTGATGAAACAGGCCTTTGAAAGGCTTGGACTTACAGCACGATCCTATCATAAGATTTTGAAAGTAGCGCGGACAATTGCAGATCTGGAAGAACAAGAGCAGATTCAGATGATACATTTGACAGAGGCAATCGGATATAGGACGTTGGATAAAAATGATATGGGAAGGTGAGGGGATAGGATGAAACAGAGTCAAAGAGAAAGTGAGAGAGTTTATGAATATTGGCTTGCATCTCTTCGTAGGATCAACAATACCAAAAAGCGGAAGTTGAGAGAGTACATGAAAACAGCCAAAGCGGTTTATTATATAGAAGAAACAGAACTGAGAGGATTCTCATTTCTGACAGAAGAAGACTGTGATACGATTATGCAAGCAAAAAAACAGACTACGTTTGAGAAGGATTGGGAAAAAATGCTATCTCAGGGAATCTGGATGGTTCTCTGTTTTGAAAAGAACTATCCCAAACGGCTTGCAACGATTTCGGATCGTCCATATGCAATATTTGGGAAGGGAAGCCTGCCAGATGAAGACGCAGTATGTATCGCAATGGTGGGGGCGAGAAACTGTACGAAATATGGAGAAGTATATGCGGGTAAATTCGCTGAGGCGCTAGCTGCCAGTGGGGCACAGATTATCAGTGGACTTGCGAGGGGAATTGATGGAGCAAGTCAGCGAGGGGCACTGATGAAGAATGGAAAAACATTTGCCGTGCTTGGCAGTGGTGTGGATATATGCTATCCACGGGAACATATAGGTTTGTATATGGATATTTTAGAACATGGAGGTGGAATTCTGTCAGAACTTCCCCCAGGAACACAGCCTCTTTCTTTTCACTTCCCAAGGAGAAACCGGATTATCAGTGGACTTTCCGATTGCGTGCTTGTAATGGAAGCAAAAGAGAAAAGCGGTTCCTTGATTACTGTAGATATGGCGTTGGAACAGGGGAGAGATGTGTGGGCACTTCCAGGACCTTTGAACAGCGAACTGAGCAAAGGATGCAACTGGCTGATTCGGCAGGGAGCAGGAATTTTGATTTCACCGGAAATTCTTCTAGAAGATTTGGATCTTCCATATCTGAATTTTTTGAAAAATCAGAATGAAACAAAAAAAATGCTTGAAACGAAAGAAAATATGGTGTATAGTTCACTTGGTCTTTATCCAAAAAGTGTAGAGAGCCTGGTGAAAGAAATAAATCTTTCTGCAGCAGAGATTATCAGACTTCTTGTGACATTGGAAATCAAAGGCTATATCAGAGAGATTTCAAAAAATCATTATATAAGAATAAATTGACAGTACACTGTCCTGTCAGAATGAAGGAGAAATATATATGGCACATTATCTGGTTATCGTGGAGTCACCAGCCAAGGTGAAGACAATTAAAAAATTTCTGGGAAGCAGCTATACTGTTGCTGCATCTAACGGCCATGTCCGCGATTTGCCGAAGAGTCAGCTTGGGATTGGACCGGAAAATGACTATGAACCGAAGTATATTACGATCAGGGGAAAGGGCGATATTCTGGCTAATTTGAGAAAGGAAGCAAAGAAGGCAGACAAAGTCTTTCTGGCAACTGACCCGGACCGTGAGGGAGAAGCTATTTCATGGCATCTCGCGGCAGCACTGAAATTAGATAATAAGAAAATGCGTCGGATTACATTTAATGAGATTACAAAGAATGCCACTAAGGCGTCATTAAAAGCGCCTAGAGAAATTGATATGAATCTGGTGGATGCGCAACAGGCGCGGCGTGCACTTGACCGAATGGTAGGTTACCGTATCAGTCCTCTTTTGTGGGCAAAAGTAAAGCGAGGATTAAGTGCAGGTCGAGTGCAGTCTGTAGCATTGCGCATCATTGCGGACAGAGAAGCAGAAATCGACGCATTTATTCCGGAGGAATATTGGTCATTGGACGTTGTATTGAAAGTTCAGGGGGAGAAACGCCCATTGACGGCAAAATTTTACGGAACAGGGAAGAAGAAAATGAATATTTCTTCCAAAGAAGAGTTAGATCAGATTTTAAAAGCGCTTGAGAGTGCCGAATACAAAATCACAGATATTAAAAAAGGAGAGCGGGTTCGAAAAGCACCGCTTCCGTTTACAACGAGTACGCTGCAGCAAGAAGCATCGAAGGCATTGAATTTTGGAACACAAAAGACAATGCGGATTGCGCAGCAGCTCTATGAAGGAATTGATATTAAAGGAAACGGAACAGTCGGTGTCATTACGTATTTGCGTACTGATTCTACACGAATATCTGAGGAAGCAGATGCGGCAGCAAGAGAGTATATTGATCAAACCTATGGCAGTGAGTATGTGGCGGCGGACAGTACAGCAAAGAAAACGGATAAGAAAATTCAGGATGCACACGAAGCAATCCGTCCTTCTGATGTAACAAGAACACCGGCAGCATTGAAGGAATCTCTGACAAGAGATCAGTTTCGGTTGTATCAGCTGATTTGGAAGCGTTTTGTGGCAAGTCGGATGCAGCCTGCAAGGTATGAGACAACTTCGGTGAAAATTGGTGCGGCAGAATATGTATTTACTGTATCTACATCGAAAGTTGCATTTGAAGGTTTTCGTACAGTTTATACAGAGGCAGATGAAGAAAAGGAAGCTAGCAATGTATTAGTAGGCGGTCTTCATAAGGATTCTGTATTAACGAAAGAAAGCTTTGAAGAAAAGCAACATTTCACGCAGCCGCCGGCACATTATACAGAAGCAACTCTTGTAAAAGCGCTGGAAGAGCAGGGAATCGGACGCCCAAGTACGTATGCGCCGACGATTTCTACGATTCTTGCCCGTAGATACATTACAAAAGAAGGAAAAAATCTTTATATGACAGAACTTGGAGAAGTTGTCAATCATATTATGATACAGTCTTTTCCGAGTATTGTGGATGTGCATTTTACTGCCAATATGGAAGGGCTTCTGGACATGGTAGAAGAGGGAAAGGTACCGTGGAAGGAAGTAATCCGTAATTTCTATCCGGATTTGGATGAGGCGGTGAAGATTGCCGAAAAGGAACTGGAAAGTGTAGAAATCGCAGATGAAGTGACAGATGTTATCTGTGAAGAATGTGGGCGAAACATGGTGATCAAATATGGTCCGCATGGGAAATTTCTTGCCTGTCCAGGATTCCCGGAATGCCGTAATACCAAACCATACCTTGAAAAAATAGGTGTGAAGTGTCCAAAGTGTGGAAGTGATATAGTGATTCGCAAAACAAAAAAAGGCAGAAAGTATTATGGATGTGAAAATAATCCAGAGTGTGATTTTATGTCTTGGCAGAAGCCATCCCAGGAAAAATGTCCGGATTGTGGTGGCTATATGGTTGAGAAAGGAAATAAACTGGTCTGTGCGGATGAAAAGTGCGGATATGTGAAAAATATAAAGAAAGAAAAGTAAATTTTGTTGCTATTTCAAAAATTGTATGATAGCATAAATTTATCTAGTAAATTAGACTGAGTTGTGTATACAATTCTGGCTGGAAAGTAACAAAACAGAGTACGTATATCTAATCTTAAGAACGGAGGAGAATGATGAGTGTACAACTATTAGATAAAACCAGAAAGATAAATAAGTTGCTTCATAATAATAATTCCAGCAAAGTGGTGTTTAATGATATTTGCGCAGTTTTAACAGAAATTTTAAATTCGAATGTTCTGGTGGTAAGTAAAAAAGGGAAGATCCTTGGAGTGAGTAAATGTAACGGTGTACAGGCAATCGGGGAATTGATAGGAGAGTCTATAGGAGCTCATATTGATGATATGCTGAACGAGCGTTTGCTGAGTGTTCTGTCCACAAAAGAGAATGTGAATCTGGAAACACTGGGATTTTCTTCAGGATCTGTTACTGGTTATCAGGCAATTATCACACCGATTGATATTGCAGGTGAGCGATTGGGAACATTGTTTTTGTATAAGCAGAATGAGTCATATTCTATTGATGATATCATTTTAAGTGAGTACGGTACTGCAGTCGTAGGACTGGAAATGCTTCGTTCTGTGAATGAGGAGAATGCAGAGGAAACCAGAAAGGAACATATTGTACAGTCAGCTATTGGGACACTTTCGTTTTCAGAACTGGAAGCAATTATTCATATTTTTGAGGAACTTAATGGAGTAGAAGGGATTCTGGTTGCCAGCAAGATTGCTGATCGAGTGGGTATTACAAGATCTGTAATTGTTAATGCACTTCGAAAATTTGAGAGTGCAGGTGTGATAGAATCTCGTTCCTCAGGTATGAAAGGTACATATATTAAAGTTTTGAATGACTATGTGTTTACAGAACTGGAAAAAATTAAAAAAGAAAGAATGTAAGAGGTAAAAGAAAAAAGGGTGTCAGAGGTCTGATACCCTTTCTCTTATCGGGGAGAGGTATAATAAATAGCAGAAAATATGCGTATTTTGGTAAAGGAGGAAAATAACATGTATGAAGGTAATTCAGTTGATTTGCGGATGGTAAAGACAATTTCGGCAGACGAAGTTTTAGATGAAGTAACACACCGGGCAAAGGTTTTTCGGTATGATATAGAGGAAGACTACATATATTTGGAATTAAGAGAAAAAGATTTGACGGCCATTTCTCTGGATGCGAAATATCGATGCTATATTGCAAACAAGAAGGAAGTACTTTATTGCACAGGTGTTGTGAAAGAGCGTTTTCAGTCAGAGGACGGAAATATGCTCGTGTTCCGTATTGAGAATGGCTTTTATAACGTAGTAGAGAGTCGTGGAAAAAGTTTATAAACTAATTCTAAAAATTAAGAATCTCTGTTGACAAAAAGGAAGCAGAGTGCTATTTTATATTCATGGGTTAGCACTCGTGGAAAATGAGTGCTAACAAAAACATTTAAGGAGGAATTAGAATGAAGTTAGTACCATTGGGTGACAAGATTGTGTTAAAGCAGTTAGAAGCAGAAGAGACAACAAAATCAGGAATTGTTCTTCCTGGTCAAGCAAAGGAAAAACCGCAGGAGGCAGAAGTAGTTGCAGTAGGGCCTGGGGGAATGATAGATGGAAAAGAAGTGATAATGCAGGTTAAACCTGCGGATAAAGTTATTTATTCTAAGTACGCAGGAACAGAAGTTGAGTTGGATGGACAGGAATATATCATTGTAAAACAGAATGATATCCTTGCGATTGTAGAGGCATAGAGTATCCATCTGGTAGGGTGGTTTTGAACAAATATTTTTGATTGAAGAATTGACAGGAGTGAAGAATCATGGCAAAAGAAATTAAATATGGCGCAGAAGCCAGAGCAGCATTGGAAAAGGGTGTCAATCAGCTTGCTGACACCGTAAGAGTAACACTCGGACCGAAAGGAAGAAATGTTGTATTGGATAAATCTTTTGGTGCACCGCTCATTACAAATGATGGTGTTACGATTGCGAAAGAGATTGAACTGGAAGACGGATTTGAAAATATGGGTGCACAGCTTATCCGCGAAGTTGCAGCAAAAACCAATGACGTAGCAGGTGATGGAACGACCACAGCAACTGTACTTGCGCAGGCAATGGTAAATGAAGGAATGAAGAACCTGGCAGCTGGTGCGAATCCAATCGTACTTCGAAAGGGAATGAAGAAAGCAACTGACAGAGCTGTTGAATCAATTGCAGAAATGAGCAGTAAAGTGACAGGAAAAGAGCAGATTGCAAGAGTTGCGGCAGTTTCTTCAGGAGATGATGCAGTCGGACAGATGGTAGCAGATGCAATGGAGAAGGTATCCAACGATGGTGTTATCACTATTGAAGAGTCCAAAACAATGCAGACAGAGTTGGATCTGGTAGAAGGTATGCAGTTTGACCGTGGATATATTTCCGCATACATGGCAACAGATATGGAGAAGATGGAAGCAGTTTTGGATGATCCTTACATTCTCATTACAGATAAGAAGATTTCAAATATTCAGGATATTCTTCCTCTGCTTGAGCAGATTGTACAGTCCGGTTCCAGACTCTTGATTATTGCAGAAGATATCGAGGGCGAGGCACTTACAACTCTGATTGTGAATAAACTGCGTGGAACATTCAACGTAGTTGCAGTAAAAGCACCGGGATATGGAGACAGAAGAAAAGAAATGCTCCAGGATATTGCAATTCTGACAGGAGGACAGGTAATTTCCGAAGAACTTGGAATGGATCTCAAAGAGGCATCTTTAGATCAGCTTGGACGTGCAAAATCAGTTAAAGTACAGAAAGAAAATACAGTTATTGTTGATGGATGCGGTGACAAACAGGCAATCTCAGACAGAGTGGCTCAGATTAAAAAGGGTATTGAAGAAACAACATCTGAATTCGATAAAGAAAAACTGCAGGAAAGACTGGCAAAACTTGCTGGTGGTGTAGCGGTTATTCGTGTTGGAGCAGCTACTGAGACAGAAATGAAGGAAGCTAAACTTCGTATGGAAGATGCGCTGAATGCGACAAGAGCAGCTGTTGAAGAGGGAATTATTTCCGGTGGCGGTTCTGCATACATTCATGCAGCAAAAGAAGTTGCAAAACTTGCAGAGACATTGGAAGGTGACGAAAAGACAGGTGCAAATATCATTCTGAAAGCACTGGAAGCTCCGTTATTCCATATTGCAACAAATGCGGGTCTGGAAGGTGCAGTTATCATCAATAAGGTAAGAGAGTCTGAAACTGGATTTGGATTTGATGCATACAAAGAAGAGTATGTGGATATGGTAAAAGAAGGAATTTTGGATCCGGCAAAGGTGACAAGAAGCGCATTACAGAATGCGACAAGTGTAGCATCTACACTTTTGACAACAGAGTCTGTTGTAGCAACGATCAAAGAGGAGACTCCTGCAATGCCAGCAGGCGGAGCAGGAATGGGCATGATGTAATTTGTCTGATACGGGGGCTGTACGTAAGTACGGCTCCTGATTTTTATTTTTAAAAATATTTCTCCTGTGCGTAAAATACATCACTATTGAGAGGCAGGATATCGTGTCTGTCAGCATAAAAATAGTGTTCCAACAGACAATTGAGGAGGTTGCTGTTCTATTAAAGAAGAAGATAAGTAGATATAAGGAAATATAATGGGGCGAAAATAATGCAGAAATATTATAAAAAATAATGCAACTTTGCTATTGACAAGCAATTTGAATTTCGGTATCATATCGGATAAACTATCGGATACAGTTTGAGAAAGAGAGGAACAAAACCATGGGTAAGATTATAGGAGAAGGCATTACATTTGATGATGTGTTGTTGATTCCGGCGTATTCAGAGGTCATTCCGAATGAAGTGGATCTTTCCACTCATCTGACAAAGAAAATTCAGTTGAATATTCCGATGATGAGTGCGGGGATGGATACTGTTACAGAACACCGTATGGCGATTGCAATGGCACGTCAGGGTGGTATTGGAATTATCCATAAAAATATGTCGATTGAGGAGCAGGCAGAAGAGGTTGACAAGGTAAAACGTTCTGAAAATGGAGTCATAACAGACCCGTTTTTCCTTTCACCAGAACATACGCTTGAGGATGCGAATGACCTGATGGCAAAGTATCGTATTTCTGGTGTTCCGATTACGGAGGGCAGAAAACTGGTCGGTATCATTACCAACCGTGATCTGAAGTTTGAAGAAGATTTTACAAAGAAGATCAAGGAATCTATGACTGCTGAGGGATTGATCACTGCAAAAGAAGGAATCACCTTGGAAGAAGCAAAGAAGATTCTGGCGAAGGCAAGAAAAGAAAAACTACCAATCGTAGATGATGAAGGTAATTTAAAAGGTTTGATCACCATTAAGGATATAGAAAAGCAGATTAAATATCCGCTGTCTGCGAAAGATGAGCAGGGACGTCTGCTCTGTGGTGCGGCAATTGGTATTACAGCAAACTGCCTGGAGCGTGTAGAAGCGCTTGTACGTGCCCATGTAGATGTGATTGTAATGGATTCAGCACATGGTCATTCAGCAAATGTGCTTCGTACTGTACGTATGGTAAAAGAAAAATATCCAAAACTGCAGGTGGTTGCAGGAAATGTGGCAACGGGAGAAGCGACAAAGGCATTAATTGAAGCAGGAGTGGATGCAGTTAAGGTTGGAATTGGTCCTGGTTCTATCTGTACGACTCGTGTTGTTGCAGGAATTGGTGTTCCACAGGTATCTGCTGTAATGGATTGCTATGAGGTGGCAAAAGAGTACGGAATTCCGATTATTGCTGATGGTGGTATCAAGTATTCCGGAGATATGACAAAGGCAATTGCGGCAGGTGCAAATGTTTGTATGATGGGAAGTATTTTTGCTGGATGTGATGAAAGTCCGGGAACATTTGAATTGTATCAAGGAAGAAAGTACAAAGTATATCGTGGAATGGGATCTATTTCCGCAATGGAAAATGGAAGTAAAGATCGTTATTTCCAGGAAAATGCAAAGAAACTTGTTCCAGAAGGCGTAGAAGGACGTGTTGCTTATAAAGGAACAGTAGAAGATACAGTATTCCAGTTGATGGGTGGATTACGTTCTGGTATGGGATATTGCGGAACTCATACGATTGAGGAGTTGAAAGAGAACGGAAGATTTGTTAAGATTTCTGCTGCCTCACTAAAAGAGAGTCATCCACATGACATTCATATTACAAAAGAAGCACCGAACTATAGTGTGGATGAATAGATTTTGAGAGGTTATACTGTATAATCTTTTGCAAGTAAGAGCGGAAAAGTTATTCGGAACCGGGAGACAACGCTAAAACGGCGTGTTTTCCGGTTCTGTTTTTCGTTGTTGAACTTCATAAAAAATTTATATTTGATTTTAAGAATTCTAAGGAAAGTATGTTAAGATAAAAAGAGACGGAAATTATGTCTACATACATATTTTTGTTTACTGATGTTACGAATGAAAAGGCGTTATCTGATGAAAAAGAGAAAAAAAACAAAAACCAGAAAAAAACAGACGTTGTCATTTAAAATTTTCAATGGTTTGAGCCACAGGCAACGGGTATATGTGAAAACGGGATTGGTGATATTGCTTGTTCTTCTGTTTGCGCTATTGATATATCGGTGTGTATCAGAAAAACCTGGGACGAGTAATCTTAAGGTGGACGCTTCCGAGCCGGAAATAGATGTACAATTGTTGGATGTGAATGAGTATTCGAGACCGGGGACAAAGTCAGACCCAATTACAGGAATTGTAATTCATTATACAGCGAATCCAGGAAGTACAGCACAGAATAACCGCGATTATTTTAATGGACTGCAGGATGGGCACGGGGATTATATCAGCAGCCATTTTGTGGTTGGTTTGAAAGGGGAAATTGTACAGTGCGTACCAACGTGGGAAATTGCCTATGCATCCAATAACAGAAATCAAGATACTATATCAATTGAATGTTGTCATCCGGATGAAACTGGAAAGTTCAATCAAGAAACATATATATCTATGGTACGATTGACCGCGTTTTTGTGTGATAAATATAATTTAGAGGTGGATGCAGTAATCCGTCATTATGATGTGACGGGCAAAAATTGTCCGAAATATTTTGTGGAAAATGAAGAAGCATGGCAGATATTTAAAGCGGATGTGGGAGCAGCACTTGAGGCTACAAAATCCTTAAGAGATAAGTAAATATCAGTTTGACCATAGAGATATGGGAAGTCTCTCCATGCTTGCTAAGATAGGGAAAAGTTGTTATAATAAAGCGCAGACTGAGTGAAACAATAAGAATAATGCTAATTGGATTGTCGGAAAATGACAGGAGAAAGATAATGAATGATTCAAAAATACATCTTGATTACAATATATTCCTTATTGGTTTTATGGGAACTGGGAAATCGACGATTGCCGAAGATTTGAAAACGATATATGGTATGGATGTGGTGGAGATGGATCAGGTGATCGCAGATCAAGAAAGAATGAGTATTCCGGACATATTTGCTTCTCATGGAGAAGAATATTTTCGTGCTTTGGAAACTAATCTTTTAAAAGAACTGCAATTCAGAACGAATACTGTTATTTCTTGTGGGGGCGGTGTTGCCATGAGAGTGGAAAATGTAAACGAGATGAAAAAAAGTGGAAAAGTTGTGTTACTTACAGCGACTCTGGAGACGGTCTGTGAACGTGTAAAAGATAGTGATGAACGTCCGATTTTAAATGGAAATAAGAATGCAGCGTATATAGCGGAACTGATAGAAAAGAGACGGGAGCGGTATGAAAGCGCTGCAGATATCATTGTTTCGACAGATAAGAAATCAGTGCAGGAAATTTGTAAAGAGATAATAATAAAATTAACGGAGTTAGATTAAATATGATATTTGAGAGATTTTTTCCGGATGAATATGTGGCTTCAACCTATATCATCCCATTTGAAAGATTGTACGAAGAAGGATACCGTGGAGTGATTTTTGATATTGATAATACATTGGTGCCGCATGGGGCACCTGCAGATGAACGTGCAAAAAAGTTGTTTGTGCGTTTGAAAGAAATTGGATTTTCGTCCTGTCTGATTTCGAATAATCAGGAGCCGCGTGTTAAGATGTTTAATGAAGAGATCCAGACTAGGTATATTTTCAATGCACACAAACCGTCTACAAAGAATTATATACGTGCAATGGAACAAATGGGGACAGATAAAACAAATACAGTGTTTGTAGGAGATCAGCTTTTTACGGATGTGTGGGGAGCAAAAAGAGCGGGAATGCATAATATTCTTGTAAAACCGATTCATCCAAAGGAGGAAATCCAGATTGTACTGAAACGATATCTGGAACGGATCGTGTTGCATTTTTATAAAAAGCAGCAAAAGAAAAAGAGTAGCAATTAAAAAAAGGTTGAAAAAAGATTGAAATTATTATAGAATTATAAACAGTTCAGAAGTTATGCGCTTGAAGTGTGCAATTGAAGGAGGATTACAAATGATCGCAGCAGGTGAATTTAAGAACGGTGTTACCGTTGAGATTGATGGAAATATTTACCAGATACTGGAATTCCAGCATGTAAAACCAGGAAAAGGTGCAGCGTTTGTTAGAACAAAATTAAAAAATATTATCAGTGGTGGTGCGATTGAGAAAACTTTCCGCCCGACCGAGAAGTTCCCAAAGGCTCATATTGACAGAAAAGAGATGCAATATTTGTATCAGGATGGAGATCTCTATAACTTTATGGATGTTGAGACTTATGACCAGATTGCTCTGAATGCTGAGGTTGTAGGAGATGCACTTAAGTTTGTGAAAGAGAACGAGAATGTAAAGATCTGTTCTCACAAAGGAAATGTATTCTCTGTAGAGCCGCCATTGTTTGTAGAACTGGCGATCACAGAGACAGAGCCGGGATTCAAAGGAGATACCGCACAGGGAGCTACTAAGCCGGCAACTGTTGAGACTGGAGCTGTTGTTATGGTTCCGTTGTTTGTAGAGACTGGCGATGTGCTGAAGATTGATACTCGTACAGGTGAATATCTGTCCAGAGTATAATACGGCGATGATGAAGAAGAAATCTGTTTTCAGATTTCTTCTTTTTTGGTTTGTGCGCCATGGGTGCGCTCTAACGGGTGCAAGCTCCGAATATGCCCAGATCCTGGGAAATGTGTAGTTGAACAGCAAGGGTATCCAACATGAGGTAGAATCAGAAGGAAGCAGAAGTATATGCTAAAAAGAAAAAGAGATTGCATTTCATTAAAAAGTTCGTTATAATCATTTCACATAATATTTTCCAAATCAATTTATCTGGGTACACTTCGTACCAAAATTCTCATTTTAATTTCAGACGGACGTACGAAAATGAAAGGAGCAATATGGAATATCAGAAATTTTTGTGCGTGGTAGAAAAGGAAATGAATCAAAAACTAAAAGGAGGTGTTACAGCAAGTATACATAAGACTGTAAAAAATAATGGAAAAGTCAGAAGAGGAATTGTAATAGAAAATCCGAGGGTGAATATTTCCCCAACGATCTATCTGGAAGAATTTTATGAACGTTTCTGTAATAAAGAATCTTTGGAGAGTATCGTCAAAGATGTGATGAGCTTTTATGAATCTGTGAAATACGAAGAATCATGGGATACAGCAAATGTGGAGAACTATGACGCCGTACAGGATAAGATCGTATTTAAAATCATTCATACAAAAAGAAACGAAGAACTGCTTGCTACAGTACCTCATATAAATCTACTGGATCTGAGTATTGTTTTTTATGTTCTGCTGGAAGTAAAAAAGGATGGAACAGCAACCATGTTGATTCGAAATGAACATCTAAAAATCTGGAGAATTGAAGAAAACGAGTTATTTCCGCTTGCTTGTGAAAATGGGCAACAACTTCTTCCTGCGCAGATATTGACGATGCAGGAAACGATAGAAGAACTTGCGAATCCAGAACAGAAACGTCCTCGGAATTTATTGGAGGAGCCAAAAGAAGTCTTTCGCGATGCAATCTATGTTCTTACTAATTCAATTCGCAGTTTTGGGGCTGGCTGCATCATGTATCCGGGTTTGCTAGAGAAAGTCGGCCTGCTGCTGGGAGAAAATTATTATATTTTGCCAAGCAGTGTGCATGAGTGGATTTTGGTGCCTGAATCAAAAGGTTTGGATCCGGAAAAAATGAACATGATGGTACAAGAAGTGAATAAAACACAGGTAGAGGAAGAAGAACAACTTAGTGATCATATCTATTTCTATGAGAGAAAGAAAAAGCAGCTTATGATTCGATAGTTTTTATGATTGGAACTGCTTTGCGTAGAATTGACTCTTTACTTTTCCGGTGATTTGTGATAGCATAATTAATGCGTTCGATAGCAAAGTTGTTTTCGAACGCATTGATTATACGTCTGTAGCTCAGTGGATAGAGCACTGCCCTCCGGAGGCAGGTGCGGCGGTTCGATCCCGCCCAGACGTGTATTTTTTATTTGTAGGACATTTTCTCAGCATCAAACTTTCTGTTTTTCAACATTTCAATCTCATGTTTATAAGGGGCATAAGATTTTTTCTTGTTTGTTGGATCTGGAATGTAAGGTGTTTCCAGAATCTTCGGAACATTTTCAAAATCTTTGTGGTGTACGATAGAAGCAAGTGCATCAAAGCCGATTTCTCCAAAACCAATATTCTCGTGTCTGTCTTTAGAAGCTCCCAATGGATTTTTACTGTCATTGATGTGGAATGCCGCAATTTGATCTTTTCCAAGAATTCTGTCAAAGTCAGCAATTACGTCATCGAAATGATGGACAATATCATAACCACTGTCGTTTGTGTGACAGGTATCGAAACAGATTCTGAGTTTTTCGTTGT